>CAZHXC010000050.1:0-5579 GCA_964536145.1 uncultured Spirochaetales bacterium
ATTACCATGAAGGTAAACGGCGGCATCACGGAGCCTCGATACCCGTTACCCTTCTCGCTGAACTCCTTTTCATCCGCTGCCAACGTCGGAAAGGGGTTTTCGGTGCCGAAGGTCTCGGTGTTCTTCAGATGGCCGATGAGGTGGTCGATCTTTGCCTCGTTTGGAAGCTCCGCCAGGAGCGGCCAGAACCCGGCAATGGTCTTCACCGACAGCTGCTGCTCCTTGGCGTCCAGGTCGAAGTAGAACCCCGCCTCCTCGTTCCACATCCGGTTGTTTATACGAGTTTTCAGGGAGAAGTACTGCCGCTTGTATCTGAAGCTCAATTCCTTATCATTTAAGACGTCACCGATAGCCGACATATAGAGGGCGTTTATCGCCTGCTGTGTGTTGAAATCGACGAGATAATGAGCGTCCTCCCGGGGAGCGTTATCCATACGTGTCGCCGCAAGCGGGACGACGTAAAGCCCCGTATCATCCTTGAAGTTGGCCTCGAGCCAGGTAAAGTACTTTTCGAGCACGGGCACCACTTCACGAAGGCGTTTTTTGTTTCCGATCTTGTGATAGAGGTTGAACTCGGCCCACGAAAAGAGAGGCGGCTGAATCCCCTTCGAGTTCTTTCACGAACGTACCGCTCTGCCGTCTATTTCGCGGTATTCGCCGCAAATCCCACCGTCTGAGTCCTGTTTTTTGTAAAAGTTATCAAGAACCGGCGAGGCCGGGTATATCCGGTTGCTGTATACGAGAAAGAACGTAGAAAGACACGCTTCAAACTGACTTATATTCTTGCTGTCCGGGAAAGTAAAATAGCGCGGCTGAAAGCCGTTTTTCTCGGTGCCTCTATGCCAGAAATCCTGTATCCACGCCCAAGTTTTGTCGTAGATGTCAACGAAATCCTGATCGTAAAAGTGAACCGACGGAAACCCTTTTTTAGTCACAGAAATGTCGACTCCTCTTGCGGAATAATGTACTCGCCAGGAATGTTATAAGGGGTGAAATAATCAACCAATGATAATAACTTTCAGCTTGGAAGTCAAATTGAAATCGCATTGCGCCATGGAAGCTCAGGAGGCTGTGCAGGGTCTCGCGGCGCCCGGCGGCTTTAGACGGCGGCCGGCTAACGGCTCAGGGTTGATCTTCCGGCTTAATATCTATATACATGACCCTTATACCCAACAAGGAAATGGTTTCTATGCACAGATACAGGACCCACACATGTGGTGAGCTCAGAAAATCTGATATCGGAATTACTGCCGCCCTTTCAGGATGGATCCACAACAGGCGAGATCACGGCGGCGTGCTGTTTATCGATCTGCGGGATCACTACGGCGTTACCCAGGTGGTCGTGCGACCGGAAACCGGGTTTCAGTACGACGTTGGCCATCTCCACAAGGAGTCGGTTGTCCGGTTTGAAGGAAAGGTCATACCCCGGGATGAAGAGACCGTCAATCCGAATATGGACACCGGTGAGGTTGAGCTCGAAGCCGGATCATACGAAGTGTTGAGTGTCTGTGAATCCCTGCCCTTCAGCGTATTCCCGGAGGAGGAGGCCCCGGAGGAAACCCGGTTGAAATACCGGTATATAGACCTCCGGCGGAGCCGGCTCCACGAATCTATCGTGATGCGGTCAAAAATTATCGCCGCAATCAGACGGGAGATGCAGGAGTTGGGTTTTTGCGAGTTTCAAACCCCGATTCTCACCAGCTCGAGCCCTGAAGGGGCCCGGGACTACCTGGTGCCGTCCCGTCTGCACCCTGGAAATTTCTACGCGCTGCCGCAGGCTCCGCAGCAATTCAAACAGCTCTTCATGGTTGCAGGGTTTGACAAATATTTTCAGATTGCCCCGTGCTTTCGGGATGAAGACGCGCGTGCGGACCGTTCACCGGGAGAGTTCTATCAGCTCGACATCGAAATGTCCTTCGCTACGCAGGAGGATGTCTTTAAGAACGTGGAAAAGGTAATGAGCACCGTTTTTGCCGAGTTTTCAGACTGGAAAGTCGAAAGTACGCCGTTTCCACGTATTCCGTACCGGGATGCGATGCTGAAATACGGTACCGATAAGCCGGATCTCAGAAATCCCATCGAGATCCGTGAGGTAACCGAAATATTCAGAGGCGCAGGATTCAACGCCTTTGCCCAGGCAATTGAGAAAGGCGCGGTGGTACGGGCGATTCCGGTGAGAAATATATCCGGAAAGCCGAGGAGTTTTTTTGACAGGCTTGTGGAGTATGCGCAATCCATCGGCTCGAAGGGCCTCGCCTATCTGGTGTATTCAGAGAACGAGGTAAAAGGACCCATCGCTAAGTTTCTCTCTGATGAGAAAATGACCGATATCCGCGAGCAGTGCGATGTACGGGACGGAGACGTGGTGTTTTTCGTCTGCGATCTCGAGGAAAGGGCCGCTCGCATATCAGGTGAGGTGAGAACAAAGCTCGGTATCGATCTCGAGCTCCTCGAGAGTTCGGTCTTCAGGTTTTGCTGGATTGTGGACTTTCCGATGTTTGAGAGAAACCCGGAAACCGGAAAGGTCGAGTTTTCACACAACCCGTTTTCCATGCCCCAGGGCGGAATGGAGGCTCTGCAATCGAAAGATCCTGTTGATGTTCTGGCGTTTCAATACGATATCGTGTGTAACGGTGTTGAGCTTTCGAGCGGTGCAATCAGAAATCACAGGCCGGATATCATGTACAAAGCTTTCGAGATTGCCGGTTACGACAGCTCGGTGGTAGACGAGAAGTTTCCCGCGCTCATCAACGCATTCCGCTACGGCGCACCGCCCCACGGCGGTATCGCTCCGGGTATCGACAGGATGATCATGCTGATACTCGACGAGCCCAATCTGCGGGAGGTGATTGCCTTCCCGATGAATCAGAGGGCGCAGGACCTCATGATGAACGCCCCGGGGACGGTGAACGACGGACAGCTCGAAGAGCTCTGCATAAGGATTCTTCCGCCTATCGAGTGAGGCTGCTGCCGGCCGCGCTAATCGCGCGGCGCGCCGCAATCGAACCGGTTGCCCGCGAAGCCGTCACTAACCTTATTCCTGCTTGTCTCCGCCTTTTGGTTCTATGCCGAGTAGTTTATCGATATCTTCCCCAAGGAGCTCTTCTTTCTCAAGCAGACCGTTGGCAATTTTCATCAGTGCTTCATCTTTTTCCTTGAGAAGAGTGGTTGCACGTTCGTATGCCTCATCGAGGATCGACTTTATTTCCTGATCGATTGCCTGAGCGGTCGCCTCGCTGAACTCTCTTCTCGTAGCGATATCCTCACCAAGAAAAACATGCTCCCGGTCACTTCCCAAAGATATGTTTGCGAGGCTTTCACTCATGCCCCAGTCGAGCACCATCTTGCGGGCGAGCTGCGTGGCGTGCTGGAGATCATTTTCCGCTCCGCTCGTTATAGTCCCGATGTAGAGTTTCTCGGCAACCCGGCCGCCTAAGAGCACCGCAATTCTGTCGAGTATGTATTCCCGGTTGTAGAGATACTTGTCTCCCTCGGGCAGCTGCTGCGTGACGCCCATGGCTCTGTCCCGCGGAATCACCGTCACCTTGTGGATAGGCTCGGCATTTGGCAGAAAAGCCGCGATGACCGCGTGACCCGCCTCGTGAAAAGCGACAGTCTTCTTCTCTTCATCGGTCAGCACCATGCTCTTGCGGACCAGACCGAGAATGATCTTGTCATGGGCCTCATTGATATCGGACTGTTCAATGACGGTTTTTTTGTCTCTGGCCGCCACGAGCGCCGCTTCATTCAGAAGATTCTCGAGGTCTGCGCCGGTGAAGCCGGGTGTGGCTTTCGCCACATTCCTCAAGTTTACCGATTCTGCGAGCGGTTTGTTGCGAGCGTGTATTTTCAGTATCTGATCCCTGTCTATCATCGTGGGCCGGTCAACGGTAACCCGTCTGTCAAACCTGCCGGGACGCAGAAGCGCCGGATCGAGGATGTCGGGTCTGTTTGTGGCGGCAATGACGATGGTGCTTTCATTCGGCTCGAACCCGTCCATCTCCGAGAGCAGCTGATTCAACGTCTGCTCCCGCTCATCATGACCGCCTCCAAGGCCCGCGCCGCGGTGCCTGCCGATGGAATCGAGCTCATCGATAAAGATAATGCTCGGGCTGTTTTTCTTTGCGTCTTTGAAGAGGTTTCGCACTCTCGATGCACCAACGCCCACGAAGAGCTCCATAAAATCGGAGCCGGTTATGTTGTAGAAGGGTACGTTTGCTTCACCTGCAACGGCTCTGGCAAGAAGCGTCTTGCCGGTACCGGGAGGACCGACGAGCAGAACCCCTTTTGGCGTTTTTGCTCCCATACGATGAAACGTCTCGGCGGATTTCAGGTATTCGACGATCTCGGTGAGCTCGGCTTTGGCGCCCTCTACACCGGCAACATCGTTGAAGGTCTTGCTCTCATCGGTTTTCTTATAGAGTTTCGCCTTGTTCTGACCTACCGAGAAGAGGCTGTTTCCCTGGCTCCTGCTGCCCCGGTAAAAGGAATAGAAAATAAAAATAAGGAGCAGAAACGGGAGAAGATTGAGAATCACCCCCAGTGCAGAAGTGGTGTTTGCAGGTTTGGTAAAAACCCGTACTCCCTTTTCTTCGAGCATTCCTGACAACTCGTCATCACCGTAGGTAGGCAGGTAGGTGGTAAAACCGAGACCGGCGGCTCCGGTACCGGTACCCGTAACGGCTTCTGCCGGCGGCGTTCTGAAACTTCCGGTTATCTTCTCTCCCTGAACGGTTATTGACGCGATGTTGTTATTTCTCAGGTTCTCCTTGAATGCGGAGTAACTGATGTCGGTTCTCAAACCCGCATCCGAAAGGTAGTTGACGGCGAGTGAAATAAGCACCCCCGCCGCGATGACGAGGAGCATGACCGATCCGAAGGTGAACTTAAACTTCGGCGGTTTTTCGGGTGGCTTATTATCGTTATTATTCTGTTTCTGATCGTTCATAGTTACTATAAATTACGCAGAACTTGTCCACGTGAAAAGCTCCTGTGCATATTCTTTGCTTCGAGATTATAACGGATGGCTTCAATATAATCAAAAATAATCAAAAATCGTACCAACAAATGGCGCTGTGCAGGAAATTTATACCGATTTTAGGGCCGGCCGGCCGTACCGGCTGACATAACGGGCTTTGCTGTAGTGCTGTTTTTCTGTACATTGTGTCAGATGAAATACTGTCTGGTAAGCCTCGGTTGCCAGATGAACACCTCCGACGCAGAGCGTGTCAGCGCCGTACTCGAATCGATCGGATTCGAGCACACAGAATCAGAGGAAGATGCAGACATACTCGGCCTTGTTGCGTGTTCGGTACGGCAGCGTGCGATCGACCGGGCTTATGCAAAAATACATAAATGGAACTCCTGGAAGAACAGGCGGAACCTGCTGACCTTTGCCACCGGGTGCATTTTGCCGACGGATATGGAACGGTTTCTCGAAGTATTTGACTTCTTCTTCCCGATAAACGAGCTTCCGGATCTTCCCAACATGATCGCCGCCTACGGCGTTGTTTCCGAGGCGGGTTTGCGGCTTCAGGGCGACGCTCTCGATACGGGTGCGCGTGCGGCTGCACCCCCTC
>CAZHXC010000050.1:5589-9578 GCA_964536145.1 uncultured Spirochaetales bacterium
ACAAACGACGAGGTTTCTGGCGGATAGCTCCCGCCTACGCATCCACGTTCGAAGCATTCGTACCGATTCAGAACGGCTGCGACAAGTTCTGTACTTATTGCGCGGTGCCGTACACCCGCGGCAAGGAGGTCTCGAGGCCTTCCGGAGAGATACTCGATGAGGTGAAGGGTCTTATCGAATCGGGATACAAATCGATAACCCTCCTGGGACAGAACGTGAACTCCTATGGCCGTGACAAGAGCCACAGCGAGATCAGTTTTGCCGAATTGCTTAGGAGTATCGGCAAAACGGGAGCGTCCGCCCCGCATGGCCTCTGGGTCTATTTCACCAGCCCTCACCCGAGAGACATGACCAAAGAGGTGATCGAGGTTATTTCTGAGTATGATTGTCTGGCCAACCAGATTCACCTTCCCCTGCAATCCGGCGATGACGCTGTTCTCAAACGGATGAACCGGAACCACAACCTTTCGAAGTACAGAGGCATTGTTGAGGATTTGAAAACGATCATACCCGAGGCGACGTTGTTTACAGACATCATCGTCGGCTTTCCCGGCGAGAGCGTGGAGGAGTTTGAAGCGACCCGCCGTGCGATGATCGAGTTTGAGTACAATATGGCGTATATCGCCATGTATTCACCGCGTCCCGGCGCCAAAAGCGCAGATTGGGAAGACGACGTGCCCCACGAAGAGAAGAAACGGAGGCTCCACTTGCTCTCCGATGTGCTCAAAACCGCTTCAAGATCGTATAACGAAGGGTTGATCGGCAAAACTGTGCCTGTGCTTGTCTCAGGTCACGATAGAAAACCGGGCTACCTGTCGGGGAAAACCGAGGGACTTCTTGTGATTCGTTTTCCGTCGGAAGACCCGTCGCTCATTGGAGAGTTTGTCGATATAGAGATCTCTTCAGCTTCAGACCTGTCGATCGAAGGTGTGCTTGCATGAGAAGCATCGCCTTCAATACCCTCGGGTGCAGGCTCAACCAGTACGAGACCGATGCGCTGGTCTCTACGTTTCGTGATGCGGGCTACCGGATAGTCAAATGGAACGAGCAGGCGGACGCATATGTGATAAACACGTGCACCGTTACCGAGAGAAGCGACAGGAAATCGAGGGCGCTTGTGTACCAGGCGTTGAGGGCGGCGGAAGCTGGAGGCGACCGATGGCGGGCATCCGGCGCGGCGGACGGGCGGACGGCAGCCCGCGGGGCGTTGAAGGCGGCGGCCCCAGTGGTGCTGGTCACCGGCTGTTTTGTGGAAAACGAGGGACAAGCACTCGACGACGGGCGGATCACCTACGTGGTCGATAACGACAGAAAGGCCTTCATTTTTGACATCATCGACGGCCACCTGAATGGTGCGCCGGTTGATCCGGGGGCATTAACCGCCGACCGTTTCTCCTTTGGAGACTCGGGTGGCGGTTTTCACACCAGACGGGCAATCAAGATACAGGACGGCTGCGATAACTTCTGCACCTTCTGCATCATTCCTCATGTCCGCGGTAAAGCCGTGAGCATGCCGGCCCCTCAGGCTATGCGGCAGGCGTCTGAGGCGATAGGGGCCGGTGCAAAGGAGATTGTGATTACCGGTGTGAACATCGGAAGGTACCGTCACAACAATGTGGGGTTTTCCGAACTGTTGGGTGAAATTCTCGATCTCGATGGTGATTTCAGAGTTCGGGTTTCTTCGATAGAACCGGATAGCGGAAAGCGGACAGGCTCATGGGAGAGTGGATTTCTCAACCTGGTGAATCATCCAAAACTCTGTCCCCATTTGCACCTCTGCGTGCAATCGGGCTCGGACCGGATACTCGAGGCAATGGACCGGCGCTACGGCGCGAGCGATATAGTCGAAACCGTCAAAGCCGTCAGGGAAAGGCGAGCTGATTTCAACTTTACCACCGATGTTATGGTGGGGTTTCCCGGAGAGAGCGAGGAAGACTTTTCACAAACCCTGCAATTGATTGAAGAGGTGGGATTCAGCCACATTCACACCTTCCCGTTTTCTGTTCGGCCCGGTACCCTAGCCGCAGACCTGGGTTCCCGGTTCCCCCACGTCCGGTACGAGGAGAAGGCGCGCCGGGCAAAAGAGGTGCGGGAGATCTCCGCGATACAAAAATGTCGTTACAGGGAGAGCTTCATCGGCAAATCACAGCTGATGCTTGTCGAATCGGTAACGGATGGAGTTGCGAGCGGATACGGCGAGCACTACCTCCCGATTGAAATGCCTGTAGGCAGCTCAACAGGGAGTGGCCGTCCTGAGAAGGGCAACATTGCGGTCAACTCGTTTGTTCCGGTTGAAGTAACAGGGATCGGGCCGGGTCAGGACTCCGTGCTGCGCGGCAGCATCATCTGTTAGACGCGGCGCGTTTGACCCCACGGTGGGTAGCGGGGTCTCTAAGTGAACGGCCGGGATTTACCGGCCCGTGGGGCTACCAACCGGTTCTTTCAGGTCGCTCGGCGAGCGTAACCTCTACTGTCCGCTTTGAGCCTTTGCTGAACAGTTCCACCTCGATTACCTCACCGGGGCTCGTCGGTTCGAGTGCCGCGTAGTAATCCTGAATAGTCCGTATCGCCTCACCCGCAATTGCGGTAACCACTTCTCCACCGAGATAGACGGTCATGCCGCCAAAGGCAACAAAGTCGGACGGCTTTCCACCGCGGATTCCCGCTTCATCAGCATTTCCGTCGGGTTTCACTTCCGATACGAGCACACCGTAGTCTATGGGGATTCCCGCCCGTATCGCGAGCGAGGGGAAAACCGGCACCGGTATAATTTCTATCCAGCCGCGCCTGACGCGCCCAAAGGAAATGAGATCCGGAATTACCCGTTTTGCGGTATCCACAGGAACAGCAAAACCGATTCCAACCGATCCGGCGGATGGAGTCAGAATCATCGTATTGATGCCGATCATCTCACCCGATGAGTTGAGCAACGGCCCGCCCGAGTTTCCGGGATTTATCGAAGCATCGGTCTGAATCAGATTTGTCAGCAGATAGCCATCCTCATTCTGCAGCGGTCGCTCGATTCCCGAGATGACGCCTGTCGTCAGGGTCCGCTCGAGCCCAAACGGATTGCCGAGGGCGAGCACCATCTGTCCAACCTGGAGGTCCACCGAGATGCCGAGAGGGATGGTGACCAATTCTCTACCCTGCGGATCAAAGGAAAGGAGGGCAAGGTCATTTTCAGGATCGATCCCCGTGACATCCGCAAGATAGCGCGAGCCGTCGAAGAGGGTTACCGCGAGCTGTTTTGCACCTTTAATGACGTGGTAGTTGGTGAGTACGGTGCCATCGGCATCGATAATCGCTCCGGATCCCGAGCCGCTTTGAGGATAGGGTTGGAAAAAAAAGCTGTATGCCACGCTGACCGAGGTGACATTCACCACCGCCCTGTTCAGCTTATGGTAGATCGAAACGGCGGTTTGCTCGGCTTCGAGCAAACCGGTGAGATCAAGCGGGGGCTGTTCCGGCGGGTTCTCAGGCGGCGGAATTTCGGTGAGAGTCGGCAACTCGGGCGAAGATTCGGTCACATAGGGAGAGAGGACAAAGCAACCGCTCAAAGCAACAGTCGCAACCGATAGAATCAGCAGTAATCCGGGCCGGAATAGTGCGCGGACCCGCCGCATTACCCGGCCCATCTCACGTTGTGAGGTAAAATCCGAGAGAGGCTCCACCGGGAGCGATATCGTTCCAGGAAGCTGCATCGATTTCTATGCCCGCGGCGCTCCCCGTCTTCATGTCATCCACAACCGGGCCGCAGAGCTCCTTGACGAGATCGGTCACCGACGGATTGTGTCCAACGATGAACACCCGGCTTATGTCGTCGGCAAGCCCGCGGAGCATGTTCATGATTTCCGGCATATCATTTTCATAGAGCAATGGCATCTCGGTGATCTTTTTTTCATCGATCCCGGCGGTCTCGCAGAGAAGATTTGTGGTTTGGATTGCCCTGTTTGCCGGACTGGTTATCACCATGTCAGGCTCACCCGATC
>CAZHXC010000050.1:9588-10889 GCA_964536145.1 uncultured Spirochaetales bacterium
TTCTGCAAGTATCCCGCCCAACTGTTTGGCCGCCGCAACGCCTTTCTTCTTCAGCACCCGGTCAAAATCGCGCTGCCCCTGTTTTTGTTTCTCGGTTTTGGCGTGGCGTATGACCGTGAGGTGTTTCATGGATACATCCCCGGTGTGGCGAGACCGTAGGTTTCATCGAGGCCAAAGAGGATGTTCATATTCTGTACCGCACTGCCCGCCTGTCCCTTCAGGAGATTATCGATATGGGACATCACAACCAACGTCGATGTTCTCGCATCCAGGTTTACCCAGACGGCGCACCGGTTTGTGCCGCGGACGTGCCTGTTGCCGGCTGTACCGTTTTCATCAACAACGGTAAGAAAGGGTTCGTTTGCGTAACGGTCCCGGTATGCGGAAATGACATCGGCGTATGAGACCCCTTCGCGGACCTTTGCGTATATGGAGGTCATGATACCCCGCACAAGCGGAATGACCTGGGTGTTGAAAGTGATCTGTATCTCGCTTCCCGTGATCAACCCAAGCTCCCGCTCCACTTCCATCACATGCTGGTGTTTACACATCTTGTAGGCGTTCATCTCTTCGTATCTGTGGGGAAAGTGAAAAACGGCATTTGGTTTCTTCCCGGCGCCTGAAACGCCTGTTTTCGCATCAAATACCAACGTGTCGAGCTCAACGAGCCCTTCGGCCACGGCGGGAACCGCGCCCAAGAGTGCGCTTACCGCAAAGCAGCCGGGATTACCGACAACCGTCGCTTTTGCTATTTCGCTTCTGTGAAGCTCCGCCACACCATAGGCGCTCTTGTCGAGCAACTGAGGAGCGAGGTGCTTCTCGTCGAGATTTATCCTTGATGCGTATTCTGCATACGCCTTGTCCGTATTGAACCTGAAGTCCCCGGAGTAGTCGATGACCTTGTACCCTGAATCGACATAACCCGGAGCTCCCTTCATGCCGACGCGGTCGGGCGTTGAGAAAAACACCACATCCGCGTCAACATCGTCATCATCCGGATGGGTTATCGTCTTGTCACACGTGCCTTCGAGATGCGGGTAGAGCTCTGAAATTCTCTTTCCCGTATCGACTAAGTCCACGAGTGAAGCAATCTCAGCCTCCGGGTGCCTCGAGAGTATTTCGACGGCGCCTACTCCGCCGTAGCCGCCGGCGCCAATAATCTTTACCTTTACCATTCCAACCTCCGCTTGGGCATTATTGTAAACGGAGCTCTGATTGTCAACGAAGCAATAAAGTTGGCAACAATTCCAAATGCACCGCACGAAGACCGCTTGAAAGTGCGGAAATCATGTACCTCACTT
>CAZHXC010000051.1:0-10876 GCA_964536145.1 uncultured Spirochaetales bacterium
TCATGGGTGAACGACTAATGGACAAGGTGGCGGTTATTACGGGAGGTAACAGCGGTATCGGTGAAGCAACCGGGCGTATTTTTTCCAAGGAAGGCGCAAAGGTCGTTCTCATGGCACGGAGGGAAGAGCAGGGCCGGCAGGTCGCGGAATCTATCCGGGCCGACGGCGGGGAAGCCCATTTCATCTCCTGTGATGTGTCGGATAACGACGCGGTAGTCAAGGCGGTCGCCGAGGCGGCGGAAATCCACGGTCGCATCAATATCCTGTTCAACAATGCCGGTGGCGGCGGTGGCGGTCATTTCCCAAAGGAACCGATAGAAGATTTCATGCGTGTTATCAAGGTCAATCTGATTGGTACATTGGCCGTCAGTCAGGCGGTTTGGCCGCACCTCGTGGAGGCCGGTGGCGGTGTTGTGACCAACATGTCATCTCTCGCCGCACAGCGCGGGTTCAGTCCAAAGATGTACAAGGAGTTCAGGACACCTTCTTCTTCCTATATGGCCGCCAAAGCCGGAATTGAAGGGTTGACCCGATTCATGGCAGGGGTCGGCGGGGAGCACAATATCCGTGTCAACTGCGTCCGCCCCGGACAGATCATGACGCCGGGGGCAACCCGCGGCACACTCAACGACCCTGACGGCGGCCACCACGTATCCGAGGCGATGTTCGACTGGGCCCAGCTCCTCAAGGGCAGGGGCTATCCGGAGGACGTGGCAAACCTTGTGCTCTTTCTCTCGTGTGAAGAAGGCCGATTTGTCAACGGCGAGATGATAAATGTTGATGGTGGAGTTGCGGCCAAGATCTGAGTTGGAGGTAAGTGGCCCATGGTTTCGCTGACAAAAGACGTAAAAATCGGTCTGTATAAACAACTGGTAGTGAACAGGATCTTTGAAGACAAGACCATCGAGCTCTACAGGCTCGAGGGCATCCCTGAGCTGCCCCATTCCAACCTTGGTGAGGAAGCGATAGGCGTGGGAGCCTGTTACGGGTTGAACCAGGATGACTACGTGATTCCTGACTTGCGGATCCGCCCGGCACTCATCACCAAAGGCGTTCCGCTCAAAGAGATATGTGCCGATATGTACGGCAAGATGGGCGGCACCACCAACGGCAGAGCCACCTCGCATCACATGGGCTATCCGAGCCTGGGAGTGGTTGGAACCACCGGGATTATTGCGGGGCACCTCACCATCGCCGCCGGTTTTGGAATGGCCTCCCGGATACGGAAGGACAAACGGGTGACGCTGTGCTTCTATGGCGACGGTGCGTCAAACAGGGGTGATGTCCATGAGAGTCTCAACTTCGCCTCGCTAAAGAAGCTCCCGGTTCTCTACATCGTCTCCAATAACCAGTTCGCAGAGGGTATGCCGGTGGAAACCCACATCTCGGCGAAAGATATCGCGGTGCGCGCGGCGGGCTACAACATGCCCGGCAAGATCGTTGACGGAAATGATGTAATGGAAGTCTACAGCGAAGTGATGGATTCGGTGGCAAAGGCGAGGAATGGCGAAGGCCCGACGCTTATCGAGTGCAAGACCTACAGGCTCAGGCCTCACTGCGAATCACACACCGAACACCGCTCACAGGAAGAGCTTGATGCGGCGTGGAAAAACGACCCCCTACCGCGAATGAAGCAACACCTGCTCGACGAAAAGGTGCTGACCCGGGCGGAAGTTGAAGAGATAGAGGTCGAATATACCAGACAGGTCGATGAGGCGTTCGAGTTTGGCAAGAACGCCCCGTACCCACCGCTTGATGAGCTCTATGCATCGGTATATGACGGGGAAGCAGGGTGGGTAAGATCATGAGAGAGATCACTTTCACAGATGCCTTGAATGAAGCGCTCGCAGAAGAGATGGAGAGAGACGATGCGGTTGTTCTTTTTGGAGAAGATATCGCCCGGATGCAGGGTACCTTCAAAGTCACTGCCGGATTGCTCGAGAAGTTTGGTGAAGAGCGGGTTATCGACACGCCGTTAGCGGAGGCCCTGGTCACCGGTGGGGCGGTTGGGTTGGCCATGGCGGGCTTACGGCCCGTCGCCGAGCTGATGTTTGCCGATTTCATGGGTCTGGCGATGGACCAGATCTGCAACTACGCGGCGAAGATGAAGTACAACTGCGGGGTGAATGTTCCGCTGGTTGTGCGAACCGCCTGCGGCGCCCGGGGAAGCGGGATGCACCACAGCCAGAATACCGAAGGCTGGGTGCAGAACGTGCCCGGATTGAAGATCGTGATGCCGTCGACACCCTACGATGCGAAGGGGCTTCTGAAATCATCGATCCGGGACAACAACCCGGTCATCTTTTTTGAGCAGAAGACCATCTACACGCTGAAAGGCGAGGTTCCTGAGGGTGAAGAGATACTCGTTCCTTTGGGCGAGGCCGATGTGAAGCGTGAAGGTAGCAACATTACGATCATTGCAACCGCGGGGCAGGTGCATGAGGCCCTGGCCGCGGCGGCGGATCTGGAGGACGAAGGTATTTCCTGCGAAGTGGTTGATCCGAGAACGCTCCTTCCTCTCGATCATGATACGATTATCGGCTCGGTCAGGAAAACCCACAACGTGGTGATCGTCCACGAGTCTCCAAAGATAGGCGGAGTGGGTGCGGAGATTGCCGCGGTGATAGCGGAAAAGGCGATCTACGAGCTCGAGGGTCCGGTCAAGCGGGTTGGTGCGCCCTTCACGCCTGTCCCGTTCAGTCGCCCTCTGGAGAAGGCGTATGTCCCGGATAAGGCGAGGATCATCGGGGCCGTAAAAGAAGTGCTTTCGGCGGAGGTTTAGGTAGATGTACACGATACGCATGCCAAAGCTCGACCACATGGCGGAGGAGGGAGTTCTCCTTGCCTGGCACAAACGGGAGGGCGATGCGATAAAGAAAGGAGATATCCTCTTTGAGTTCGAATCTGAAAAGGCCACCGAGGAAGTGATCGCGGAGGAGAGCGGCGTGTTGCTGAAGATTGTAGCGGGGGAGGGTGAAACCGTGCCGGTGTCGGCTCCCGTTGCGGTGATTGGCGAGGAGGGTGAAGAGGTTCCCGCCAACCTGGCTGCGTTGGCCTCGGCCGGGAATACGGATGTGAAGGCGGGCGCCGGGACCACCGCCGGCAAAGCCGCCGGCGGCGGCGAATACACTGAAAGGCGAGGATTTCAGAGACGGTACCTTAACGATCACAAACGCAGGACCCCTTGGCGCGTACCTCAACACTCCTATGATCAACCCGCCACAGAGCGCGGTCCTCGGCACCTGCAGCATAAACGACGAACCCGCGGTGGTGGATGGCAGCATCGAGATACGGAAACTGATGTTCCTCAGCCTGACCTATGATCACAGGATCATCCAAGGTGGAGAAGCCGTCGGGTTCCTGAAGCGGGTAGTCGAGCTTTTGGAAGATCCTGCGTCGCCCCTGGAGTAATCGTCGCGCCCGGATGCGGGTCACTTTGGACGCGAATTGAGGCTGTCCCGCAACCACAATAATCCGGAAAATAACCACTTGCCCCACAAAAACTAACCGTTTCAGCCTATTGCCGCTTGCTCAACCCGTAGCCTATGTTTTCACAGAAGGATGATCCTCTCAAAGTTGGCGGGAAGCGGTATGCGGAAGGTGAAATATCTAGAGAGGAGTTCGAGCAGATAAAGAGCGACCTGGAAAACCGGTGAACACTATGAATCAAAAAAGCAGCAAAACACAGCAAGAGCATCAGGAGGGCGGGCACGACCATACGCAGCACCACCGGATGATGATCCGTGACTTTCGCCGCCGCTTCTACATTTCAACGGCGGTGACCGTTCCAATCCTCGTGCTTTCTCCGTTAATCCAGGAACTTCTCGGCTTCAGCCTGGAGGTGCCTGGAGCTTCATACATCCTATTTGGACTTTCGACCTTCGTGTTTTTCTATGGCGGCCGGCCGTTTTTGAAAGGACTGGTAGACGAGCTGGGTGAGAAGCAGCCGGGGATGATGACCCTTATCGGATTGGCAATCTCGGTAGCCTACGTCTACAGCGGTGCGGTGGTTTTCGGGCTGGAGGGAAGACCCTTCTTCTGGGAGCTTACGACGCTGGTCGATGTCATGCTGGCGGGGCACTGGATAGAGATGCGCTCGGTATTGAGCGCTTCCGGTGCCCTCGAGGAGCTTGCGCGTCTCATGCCTGACACCGCACATCGAAAAACCGGAGACGGGACCGAGGATGTTTCACTTTCGGAGGTAACAAAGGGCGATATCCTGGTCATAAAACCTGGAGAGAAAGTACCGTCTGACGGAACAATTACCGGCGGCCACAGCTATGTCGACGAATCGATGCTCACCGGCGAATCCAGGCCGGTGGAGAAAAACGATGGAGACAAACTAATAGGCGGGTCTATAAACGGAGACGGGTCACTCGAGATTGAGGTGGAGAATACCGGAGAGGAGAGCTACCTGTCGCAGGTAATCGAGATGGTGCGGGAATCCCAGGAGGCCAAATCCCGGACTCAGGGATTGGCCGACCGGGCGGCCTTCTGGCTAACCATCGTTGCCATCAGCGTTGGTGTGATTACGTTGTTAGCCTGGCTTATCTTTGCCGGGAGAGACCTGCAGTTCTCGATTGCCCGCATGGCGACCGTCATGGTGATAACCTGTCCGCATGCATTGGGATTGGCAATACCGCTGGTTGTTGCAGTCTCCACCACCAAGTCAGCAAAAAACGGCCTTCTCATTAGGAACCGCACCGCATTCGAAAACGCGCGCAATATTTCGACAGTGCTCTTCGATAAAACAGGGACACTCACCAAAGGTACTTTTGAAGTGACCGAAATCTCGGTGTATGCTGAAAACTCCGGCGAGAAGGAAGTGCTCAAGCTTGCCGCATCCCTCGAGCAGAACTCCGAGCACCCCATTGCCCGCGGTATCCTCCGGCGTGCGGAAAAGGAATCTGTCAAGCCCGGCCACGCGGAGGAGTTCCAGGCGGTCAAAGGCAAAGGTGTTGAGGGCACGGTTGACGGTGAGCAAGTTGCGGTAGTAAGTCCCGGCTACCTCGATGAGCAGGGAATCGACATCCCCTCGGGCGCCGAGGAGAAAGGCGGCGTTACGCGTGTGTTTGTCTTATCAGGCGGGTCTGTAATCGGCTCAATCGGGCTGTCTGACGCTGTCCGCCCTGAGTCCTATGCGGCGATTAGCCGTCTCACCGAACGCGGTATCAAGTGCTGGATGATCACTGGTGATAATAGGGAGACCGCTGAAGCTGTTGCGGAAGAGCTTGGCATGGACGGTTTCTTTGCGGAGGTGTTGCCGGATGACAAGCAGGAAAAGGTGGCCGAATTGCAGGAGAAAGGGGAGTATGTCGCGATGACCGGCGACGGCGTCAATGATGCGCCGGCTCTTGCGAAGGCGCAGATCGGTATCGCTATCGGCTCAGGTACCGATGTAGCCGCCGAAACCGCGGATATTGTTCTGGTCAACTCGAACCCGCAGGACGTGACCTCCCTGATCCTTTTTGGCCGCGCCACCTACCGAAAGATGGTGCAGAACCTCATATGGGCTACCGGCTACAACGTGGTGGCCATTCCGCTCGCCGCAGGAGTCTTGTATGGGGCGGGCATACTGCTTTCGCCGGCAGTCGGCGCGTTGCTCATGTCTTTGAGCACGGTCATCGTTGCCGTTAATGCGCGGCTGTTGCGTGTAGAGAAAGGATCTTCTTGACAATCATCGAGTGAATTCGTACTATATATAAAAATCAGCATATAAGAGAGAAACTATGAAAGACGTATTGATTATCGGTGGCGTAGCCGGCGGGGCCACGGCGGCTGCCCGCCTGAGACGATTGTCCAAAGATGTACGAATCACGATTCTCGAGGCCGGCCCGGACATCTCCTTTGCCAACTGCGGTCTGCCATACTATATAGGTGGAGACATCGAAAGCAGATCGAAACTGATCCTCCAGAGCCCTGAGAGCTTTCGCGATCAATACGATGTGGAAGTCAAAATCGAAACCGAAGCGGTCAACATAGACAGGAAGGCGAAGAGTGTCACGGCCTTACACAAGCCGTCAGATAGCGAAGTGATCTACCACTACGATGCGCTCATCCTTGCTCAAGGGGGGAAGCCGGTGGTACCGCCGCTTCCCGGTGTCGAGAAGGGCCATGTGTTTTCGCTCTGGACCTTGAGCGATATGGACCGGATATATGACTTCATCGAGGTAAAAGAACCGCGGACAGCAGTGGTGGTGGGTGCGGGATTTATCGGTATCGAGATGGTGGAAGCATTGAAAAAGCGGGGACTGGAAGTTGCGGTTGTGGAACGAATGCCCCATGTCATGCCCAATCTGCCGCCTGAAATAGCCGGTCCCCTCCACCGGGAACTCGAAGCATACGGTATAGGCGTGCACACCTCCCTTGGAGTAACCGAGATTACGGACAACGAGGTAGTGCTCGACGACGGCTCATCGATCAATGCCGATATGGTGCTGATATCGGTTGGCGTGAAACCGACGCTGGATCTTGCACAGCGGGCCGGGTTGGCTTTGGGTGATGCAGGCGGGCTTCTCGTGGACAAGCACCTGAGGACCAGCGATGAGAATATCTACGGTGTCGGCGATATGGTCGAAATCGAGCACAGGATATCGGGCAATAAGGTGAGAATCCCTCTCGCCGGACCGGCCAATCGCCAGGGAAGGATAGCGGCGAGTAACGCCCTGGGCGAGAATCGGGAATATCACGGATCTCTGGGCACTTCAGTTGTCCGCCTGTTTGATGCGGTGGTCGGCTCGAGCGGCCTTTCGCTTTACCAGGCCCGGCAGGCCGGTTTTGATGCGGACGCGGTGACCGTGCACAAGGAGCACCACACCTCATACTATCCCGGCGCAAGGCCGGTAACGGTACATCTGGTGTACGAGAGCAACACCGGAATCGTTCTCGGCGGCCAGACCGCGGGGTATGCCGGCGCGGACAAACGGCTCGATGTGATCGCCACGGCGGCGAGAGGTAAGATGACGATACATGACCTTGCCGATATCGATCTTGCCTATTCTCCTCCCATCGGAACCGCCAATGATGCAATCAATATGGCGGCGTTTGTTGCTGAGAACCGAAAATCCGGGTTCAGCCGTTCGCTTACCGTTGGAGAGCTCGACGACTATATGGCGGAGACCTCGCCCGTCTTTGTGGATGTGCGGGATATCTTTGCCTTTGAAGCCGGTCATGTGGCCGGCGCCCATCACATTCCCGGGACTCACCTGTTGCAGAGAATCGATGAGCTTCCCACCGACAGGCCGATCATCGTCTATGGAGAAAACGGAAAAGAAGGACATCTCGCACTCAGACGGCTCGAGCAATCAGGCTTTGCCGATGTAGCGAACCTTTCCGGGGGATTTATCAGTCTCGAACGTCATGAGAGAGCGGTCGGTTTCCGGCATCTGCGCGTACAACTGCCGGCGATCGAACACAAGAGCCTTTCTTCTGAAGACACCGCAGACACTCCGGAGACTGCAGCCCGGCCGGACCGGGGGTCAGGTAACGGAAACGGTCGGCACCCTGCAGCGGCTGCCGGTTCAGGCGGGGGCGCCGATGAGCAGACGGAGGGGCCGATCATTATCGATGTACGTACGCCCGAGGAGTGCGAGAGAGGGATGTATCCCGGTGCGGTGAATATCCCGTTGGATTCTCTCACTGAGCAGCTTGAGACCCTGGGGGAGAAAGACCGCGACATAACGCTCTATTGCGCCTCCGGCGCCCGGAGTGCGTATGGGACAAAAATCCTTCAACAGTTGGGATTCAGTAACGTCAAGAACGGCGGAGGAATTATGGATATGATGGTGCGCTCTTAGGACCGAGTGGCAGGACGAGTGTGAATCGGCTTCCTTTTCCCGGCTGGCTGTCAATTGCAAACCGCCATCCGAGTAGCTCCCCTCGCTGTTGGATTCCAAATAAACCCATCCCCGCATCCATCATAAGATATTCACTCCCGATTTTGAACGCGGTGAGTCCTTCGCCTTCTACAAAGCAAGCCGGAAATGCCCCGAGGAATATCAGGATAAGCAATAGAACGGTAACAACCCCATAAACGGGGATGACCATTGCGACCTTTGGCCGAAATCTGAACGCCGGCGGGGCTGCAAAAAGCGTACCCGCTTCCAGATAACGGGCGGCAATCCAGAGTTGCGTGCTCAAATCGGGCCCGTAGCCATGGATGATACCCATACCTGAAAAACTCAAGGTATGTGCCGAGTTGAGCACCGCAACGTAGAGATATGATACCCCGACAAGGAATAGATAATGATTATCCGCCAAATGCCGGGAATTCCACGCAAAGATGAACACACCACAGGCAACTGCAATCGAAAAGCCCTCAGCAAGTGTGTGAAAGAGCAGATAATTGTACCGGCTTGAAAGGTACAAACCCGCCAACGTTAAGACGCCGAGGATAACTATTGTCGGTGCTAAAACCGGAAAGGGTCGGTCACGACTCGGTTCCATAATAAAAAGGTAGGACTATAAACGCAAACAACCGTGATTTGATCAACGGCACTTTATTTAACGATACAGGAAAATGCAATAGTTCTCATTTGAGAGTACCCGGCCGGCAGACAACTAAGCCGAAATACTCCTTCACTTAGGCCAATCCGATTATTTCCGGAGAACCAGTGGTATCCCTATCTTTTTACCGAGATATGAACATCTTGCGTTTTTTCCCCTGGAAGATCCTCGTACGATGGATAGCCAAGGCAAACGGCATCGCAGACCCCATTATGCTGCTCACGCGGTTGGCGAGGTTTGGAAAGCTCTCCGATATCGGGACACCCGGTGAGTTACTGAAATCAGGATCGGTGTTGCACGCCCGCGGCCTCGTAAACAGTCAGGCTATCCAGCACAACCTCGACTGGGTGTGGCCCTTTTGGGTGAACCGGCAGTTTGACCCGCACGATGCCTCCTTTATCCCTCGTGCCTTCTCGCTCACCCACATCAATCTCTCCCACCGTAACTGGACTGCGGTTGGTCTGCCGTCCAAAGAAGTTGCGACGATTGTCGATCCGAGGGGATTGGTGACGCCGTTCTACGACGGCTGGTCACTTGACTGCTGGATACGCGACAAGTCGAGTCTCACTCTGGTTCCGGCGCGGGAACAGGATTCGTCGCAAACACGGCGTCCCGGTGAAAGATTTGCCATCAGTACCACAACTGAGTCAGGAGATGCGAGAATCACTTCCACGGTGCGTGTTCTACCTTTCTCAGGTGGTCCGGTGTGTATGATAGATATCGAAGCGACCGGAAATGCCGGCACGTCCCTCGTGGTTTCGGTCAGACCATACAACCCGGAGGGGATCAGCTTTGTCAAATCGGTGAAGTGGGATCCGGGCACGAGTGAGTGGGAGATCAACGGGCTGCACCGGGTCGGTTTTGATTCACACCCCGACAGGAATGCGGTGTCCACATACGAGGACGGTGACGTCGCGCACAACAGCCCTGCAAGCAGCCGCAATACAGAAGGTCATGCCACGTCTCATGGAAGCAACGGGTCCGCGCCGTCGGCGGAGTGCGAAGTAGGGATGGCTACCGCTGCATCGGTGTTTAATCTTCCGGAAAAAGGGAGGCGCAGGGTCACCGCGATGATTCCCTTAGACGAGGGTCATCAAATCGTGCGCGAGACGAGCAGTGAAGCAACACACCGCGCCGCCGCTGAGTGGGAAGCGGCATACGCCGGTGCGGGAAAACTGCAGCATCCGGATGATCGAATTCGAGACCTCTATCTGAGTGCAATCGAGACATTGCTCCTTCACACCGTAAACACGGTGTACGCGGGCTCTTTCACCTATAGAAGTTACTGGGTGAGAGACGCCGCGCTCATCTCAAACGCCCTCCTGTGCGCCGGATTCACTGAGCGTTCACGAAAAACTCTTCCCGCCTTTTTTGAACGGCAGACCCGGCAGGGGTATTTCCTCTCACACAGCGGTGAGTGGGATGCAAACGGTGAAGTGCTCTGGATGCTCGGCAGGTATATAACCCTCTCCGGTGAGTCTCCTCCGGAACAGTGGGAAAAACCGATCCGGAAGGGTGCCGATTGGATCTGCAAGAAGCTGCTTTCTGAAACAAAAGGAACACTTCATGACGGTCTGCTTCCGCCGAGCTTCAGCGCTGAACACTTTGGACCTGTCGACTACTACTATTGGGACGACTTCTGGGCCGTGGCGGGTCTCCGCGCGGCCGAACGGTTTTCTCTGATTTATGGTGATTTTGAACGTGCCCGGAGATACCGGGAAACCTCAGAGCGGCTTCTTGCTTCGATCAACAGCAGCGTGGAAAAAGCTGTTGAACGGTCAGGCGATCCGGCGGTACCGGCGTCACCCTACAGACGTGTTGATTCAAGCGCGGTGGGATCGCTTGTAGCCGGCTACCCCCTCGGGCTGTGGTTGCCGGGGGACATCCGCCTCCTCGCAACCGCCGACTATCTGGTAAAGCGGTGCACCGTCCGGGGTGGTTTTTTCCATGATATGAGCCATTCGGGTATTAACCCCTACCTCACGCTCCACGTAGCGCAGGTGCTCATGCGTGGAGGCGATGCGCGTTTTGCCGATCTCATACAATCGATTGGCGAACTGGCTACCAAAACAGGCACTTGGCCCGAGGCGATCCACCCGGCAACCGGCGGGGGATGCATGGGTGATGGTGACCATGTGTGGGCGGCCGCCGAATGGATCATGGCCATACGGAACAGCTTTCTCCGTGAAGAGGGACGGGTGCTGGTCATCGGCGCCGGCATATCGGAAAGATGGCGTGCTGCGAAAGACCCACTCGTATATGGGCCTGTGCCCACCGAGTTCGGCCGGGTGGAAGTTGAGGTGTTGCCAAACAAACGAAACTGCCTGGTCCGTTGCAGGGCCGGCTGGCGCCGGCCGCCGGAAGAAGTGAG
>CAZHXC010000052.1:0-3645 GCA_964536145.1 uncultured Spirochaetales bacterium
CTCAGCGAATTTCGGGGCAAGTACGTGATGCTCAATTTCTGGGCGAGCTGGTGTGGGCCCTGCAGGGCCGAAATACCGGAACTTGTAGAGTTCCACGAGTCCTCCGGTGACGAGGAGGTCATACTTCTCGGTATCAATCAGACAACTTCCGAGGCCGGTCGCGGCGCGGTGCGCGATTTCGCGGAGCAATATAACATGAGGTTTCCCATCCTCCTCGATTCAGCCAACAGGGTTCACGGGCTCTATGGTATACGCGGTATACCAACCACGATAATCGTCGATCCTGACGGTTTGATTACGGCAAAGCGGACGGGGGCAGTCACGGGCTCCTGGCTGAAAAGCGTGCTCCGGCAGTGATTCGTTGAGGGACCTTCTTAGCCGGTACGTGTGCCCGACAATAGATACGGTACGGTATTTCTATAGTCAACGGTCAGCTGCTGTAGGAAACCGCTTCGTCCGGTCTGGAAATCCCTCCGCAAGGGTTCATTGATTTCGCCGTCACCGGTTGCTGCCGGCGTTGCGAGGACCTCGTTGAGTACCCGTCCCTGCGGGAGGATATCGGGCTGAATCCCCATCAACTCGTATAACGTGGGGGTAATATCGATAGCTCCGGTTACCGTATCTACCACGGTCTTGTCGCGAAACGCCGTGCCTCCAAATCCCAGCAGACACGATATCTCTTGAGGGTGCAGCCCGCCGTGAATACCGCATCCTATGCCGATTGGAGCTGCACAGATGCACGTGCCGTCGGCCTCTGATCGAAGTATAAACCTGATATCTCCCGCCCGATCACTGTCTCCGGCGACCAGTCTGGTTGAGAAGGTGCCGTCTACCACGCCGTGGATACCGTCCCGGTCACGGGTAAACAGCATCCCCACTTCAGGCATTCCCATGAGCGTGTGACAGATTGCCGGAAGCAGCTCCCGGTTCGATACGTAGATGTTACCGCTGTAGCCCCAAAGCAGCACAAAATCGGCCTCGCGGTCTGCGAGGGTCATTCCTTTCTTAAAGCCGGCCTGCACGAGAGCTTCGGCCAAATCGAAGTGTTCTCTCACCGTGATGTGTCCGTGATCGGACGCAACGACAATTTGGACATCATCATTGGCATCCTCATCGAGAATCTCGCCAAAGCAGGCATCTGCGGTTTGCAGTGCTTCCCGGCTTTCGGGAGCATCAATACCAAATGCGTGGTAGACATGATCGGGCTCGCCGTACCACAGGATACTGAAATCCGGCATACCGTTTCCGGCGGTCAACAGCCGGTAGAGCCGATTGATCTCTCTGAGTCCTGCAAGATCGGGCTCAGAAGGCTTCTCGCTTCGCCTGTCGCCAAACAACTCCTTCCGCAGCTGTTGAGGGAGAGCGTGTTCGACTCCGTTTACCGGGATGTTGATGCCTCCCAGATCACCGGCCCGGTGGAATATCAATCGCGTGCTGCCGGGAGAGTTGGAGCTCAAGGCCACAACGGAGCGCCCGCTTCGCGCAAGGGTCTCTGTAAGCGTCGGTACCCTGAACAAACCGTGGCGTGTTTCCCGTTCCGCCTGCTCGACACGTTCAACTACGCTTCCAACAAAATACTCGGTGCGGGAGATCCCCGGGTCGAAGAACGCGTTAGCGATGATGCCGTGCCGCTCGGGAAGAAAACCTGAGAATATACTCGGGTGATTCACGTAGGTTTCCGTAGGGAAGACCGCCCGGTGGTTCCTGCAATGCACGCCGTTGGCGAGAAAGCCCGAGAGTCTCGGCATGCTTGAGTTGTTAATCTGGTCAGGCCTGAGGCCGTCAAACCCAAAGATGATGATCTTCATTCAAAACTCCTCTGACGCCGGGATTCCCCCGTCTATTCCCTGGCGCTATTCCCAGGCGATGTTACGTTCCTTCAAATAGGCAATGAGTTTATCAGGGAAGTTCACCGTCATGCCGTCCGCCCCTGCTTCAACAACCCGTTGCATGAGCGCCTCGTTGGTCACACCCCAGGCCCGAGCCACGAAACCCTCCGCATGAAGACGTTCCACCAGCTCACCAGTTACGATTTTTGCCTCCGGACAGAGCTGTAACAGACCAATCTCCTGCGCTTTGGAAATGGTTTCGTCATCGATCTCTCGAACCAGCCAACCTGCGGGTAATTCGGGCGCACAGGCCCGCATCGCCTCGAGTTGCCTGTATTGAAACGATGTAATCGTAACCTCATCTTCCATGCCGTGTTTACTGATCAGGTCTGCCGTGAGCCCCGGAAGAGAGGGCGAACGTCCTTTGATCTCGGTGTGGAAGTGCAGCCGCCCTTTATAGCGGGTGAGCACCTCGTCGAATGTGGGGATCCGGTAGCCTGAGAACTTCTCGTCGAACCAGGACCCGGCGTCCAGACCGCGCAGTGCTTCGACGGTGTGACTCGTTACAGGGCCCGACCCATTTGTGGTACGGTCCAACGTATCGTCATGGATGACGACAACGTGGTTATCACTTGTCAGTTCCACATCCAATTCGACATGGTGCACTCCCATCTCGATCGCCAGATCATAGGCCGCAAATGTATTCTCCGGCGCGTAAGATGATGCGCCTCTATGGGCGATGACGAGCACCGCGGCAGTTCCCTCTTTAGCTTCACTTCTTTGCGCCACACTTTCCTCCTTTTATATCAACACTTTTCCCGCAATAGCGGACTTCACGCATGAATCGATGGGAGCCACCGTCGGTGCATACCCGTAACCCGCGCAAATATTCGCCATCTTGGCTGAATAGGTCATCAGTCGTTTCCAGCCGTGTTCCTCGCGGATCTCTTTTGCAAACGTGGCAAAAAAGTCGTGCCCGTGGACGAGCCTTCCGCCTGCTTCTTCTATAATTCCAGTTATGCCGAGCCGCTCACAGACCTGTTTAATCTCGACAGGGGTGTAGAGAAGCAGCGTGGTGTCCGGATGAACCTTGCGGCCTTCGAGGAGCTCGGCGATCCGTAAGATCTGAGTCGTGTTGAGCTGCGGTGTGGCGAGCGCAACGACATCAAGCCGTTCACCCGCTCCGCCCCATTCTGCAAAAAAATCTTCCAGGTCCTGTGGCGTAATCGCTTCAGCGGTTGGGGGGTGCCCTCCGCAGGCGGTTTGCCAATCGGGGGCTTCCGGGGTAGCGCCGATAAGGTGAAACATCGCATGGGAGCCGTAACTTGCAAGGTTGAGGCCCAGATGGTTGAGCTCCAGTATTGAAGGCTTTGGTCCGGGAACTTCTATGGCGGGCACCCGCCAGTAGGAGTTGAGCCGCCGCCCGATAATGGCCGCCGCAGCGCCCCATTCGCTGACATCAGAAGGACGAAACGTCAACCTGAAGGCGTCCGTCGCTTTTCTCTGAGCATCCAGATGAAAACCATAGCGTGGTATGCGTCCTGTAAACAGCGCCGCGATCCCGGACGGTCCAGCCTCGTAGTTACTCCGCGCGCCGACAATGCTGTTCAGATAGATCACTGAATACGAACCGCTGTAGCAGCACACTTCGCCAAAGGCGGGGGAGGTAACCGAGTGGTCGTTTATGTAGGCGTGAGAAGCGGTAATCCCAAGCTTGTTAAAGGCTTCCGCAACCGTGTCGGTCTCCGCGCTTACCTTCCGCCCCGGCAACAGAAACTCCATAGCGGATGAATCGAACCCCCTAAAGTCGGAAGCG
>CAZHXC010000052.1:3655-10816 GCA_964536145.1 uncultured Spirochaetales bacterium
GCGGATACCCGGGGACGGCGTTCCGATAACGGGAGGTCCGTGAGCTCCTTGAGAAAAGAGATACCGGATTCGCCGACGGTCTCCCGGTCTGCATCAATGCGGATGAGCCGCACTTCCACAAATTCTTCGGCGTCAAAAAAATCGCCAACTTGTTGCTGATACCCCATAGCCCACTGCGCCGCCTTTCCGTATTCACCGTCGAGCATCGCTTTTTCGATATCGTTTAATCGCACGGCGCTCCCCCCAGCCCTTCGCCGGCCTGATTCGCACGTTCGATTCGCACCAATCCGGCGGCCGGATCGACGTAAAGCGTGTCACCCGTACGGACTACCGACGTGATGTCTTCTGAAAAACGGTCCATGAAGGTCAGCTCCGCGAAAGCGGTGCCCTGGGCCATGACGGGGTTGGCGTCGTTGAGAAGCAGTGCCAGCGGCGCTTTGTCCGTTTGAACCATTTCACGCAGCATCCAGGCGGAGGCGATGCCTCCCTTCGCGGCATTGAGCACCAGAATCCGGCCCACGTAGCTCTCGCCGTAAAGCTTGTGAGCCCGCCGTGAGAAGATACCCCGGTCCCGGTCCAGATCGTACCGGGTGCTGAAATTGTCGGCAGCGGCGAGGACAATACCCTGGACGGCGGGCCCGATTCCCCTGTGTCCTCTTATCTCCTGAACTTTCATGCAAGCACCTTCTTTGCCCGGTATCACGGCGCCGGCCCTTAGCCTATGCCTAACCCCGGCGGGCGCCATCTCACCCTATTACAAACCGCCGATTTCGTGAATATGGGCGGCAGGCAAGGTGCGACCGATGGCGGGCGATCGGGAGCACGCGACCGGCATTGAGTGGCCGCCGTCTTGCGCCGTCCGTTTGTTTCCCCTACTATCCAAAAAACCAAAACCAATGGAGGGAAAAGTGAAAGCCGAGATGACTCCCCGTGAACGTGTTATGGCTACGTTGAGCCTGCAGGAGCCCGACAGAGTACCAATAGATCTTTCGCAAGCGGCCGGCGATGCTATTACCGTCACCGCGTACAGAAACTTATTGGATCACCTTGGAATCAAAAATCGGGAAATAAAGATCCAGACCAAGCTCTCCCAGACGGCGGTGGTGGATGAGGATATCCTGAAAAAATTCCGCGTCGATTTCAGACGCCTCGATCTTGGTGCTCCGGACAACTGGACCGATGAGCCCGTGGGAAAGGACGGGTACCGCGACGAGTACGGCCTGGTGCGAACACGCCCTGAAGGCGGTTACTATTACGATATTGTCGAATCCCCTATTAAAGAGGACACCCTCGATGCCATCGAGAAACACAAGTGGCCCGATCCTGACGACCCGGGCCGGTACCGCGGGCTCCGCGAAAAGGCACGGGAGCTTCACGAAGAGACCGATTACGCCGTTGTTCTCAACGTAAACTGCGCCTTTTTTCTCCGGTGTGCCGAGCTGCGGGGCTGGGAAAACTTCTATATGGACCTGGCCGGAAACCCTGATTTTGCCCGTGCGCTCATGGACTATTATCTGGATATTCGTTTGAAAATTGCCGGGCGGGCGTTGGAAGAGGTGGGTGGCAATGTCGATATTGTCATGGTCAGTTCGGATGACCTGGGCATGGCCGACCGGACCATCGTGTCACCAGAAATGTACCGGGAGCTCATAAAACCGGGCCAGAAGAGGACCTTTGATTTCTTCAAGGAGCGTACTTCCGCCAAGCGTTTCTATCACTGTGACGGCGCCGTGTATCCCCTCATAGAGGACTTTGTCGAAATTGGTGTGGAAGCGTTGAACCCGGTCCAGGTTTCAGCCGCCGGCATGGGGGACACCGGGAAACTCAAAGCGGAGTTCGGAGACCGGCTCGCCTTCTGGGGCGCCATCGACACCTATCAGGTGCTGCCGTACGGAAGCCCGGATGAGGTGCGTGCTGAAGTCAAACAACGGATTGATGATTTGGGTCACGGCGGCGGCTACGTTATCTGCTCGGTCCACAACATCCAGCCGGAAGTCCCGCCGGAGAATACCATGGCGATGTTTGAGGCGGCCGGCGAGTTTGGGAAGTATCCGTTGGGATAGCCACGGCATTGAATCAGGATTTCCCGTATGCGGCACGAGCTTATGCGGACCCGGTTGAAAATACGACTCGCGCAAAAATCTGAGACAGGCCGAATCATAGAGATCCGGAACCGGGGGTTCTCCCGGCTGGCGCCGTTGACATATACAAAAGCGGAAGTAGCGGCTTTACTTGGAGACTACACTGAGGAAGAGTTTCTTGAGATGATCTCAGATTCCCGGTTGTTCGTAGCGGTCGTTCACGGCGTGATCGGTGGTGCGGCCGGCTGGTCCGGGGAAAACATCCGGCATGTGTATATAGATCCTGATTACTTCAGACTTGGCATCGGTACAAAACTAGTTGCTCGCGTAGAATCGGATTATCGGGAAAGGACGCACCGCGATTTCATCAATGCCGATGTGATTCTATACGCCCGGAGGTTCTATGAGAAATGCGGTTACACCTTGATTGAAAAGGCAAAAGCGTGGGACGGAAGCGATTATTATCAGATGCGTAAGAAGCTGCCAAGCTGCGAGTGAGGCCGTCTGCTCAACGCTCCGTCCGATTTCCGCTTCGGGCATTCGGCGGACATCGGCGGTTAGTCGCGGGATTAGAAGCGCGAACTTGCCCTGTCAGAGAATAACACCGCATCTATTTTCTCGGGCGGCCCGTTTGGAACATAGGATGCATAATCGTTTACTATTCGTGATGCACCATGTTTCATTGAATTTATCATGTCCTTCAATCCGTATATTCCATAGCCCCATGGATCCACGTCCTTGAACATAACGTAGTAGCTGTCCTTGCCATGGAGTTCCAGCACCGGATTCATAGGATCATAGTCGTAGATAACTTCTGCTCTCGTTGAATTGAGTAATACCCATCTTCCGTCAACATACGCCTCAACAAATACGTGACCTTGGAAGCCTTCATTTTTGTTTTGTACATATTCTTTAGCCCACGCTATTGAAGAAGCATCACAGTAAATCGCAGGTATACCGTATCTTCTCAACAGGGCGGAAAGCACCAATCCCCAATCGTGGCAACCGCTTAGAGATTTATCAAGGAAGATTTCATCAGTAGTTCTTCTGGCTATTAGTTTGCCACCGCCTGCGAAGCTATCGAAGTTATGCGCATTTTCCATAAACTGATATAATTGGTCTATGATTGTTAGATTAGAGGAAATGATACCTTCTGGATTAATAGACTCGTCCACTTCACGCATATTTTCTTCCGAAATGCACGATATGTCGCCGGGATCAAGATATAGTTCTGGCTTACTGTAGTCGATTTTCTCATCCCAGCTGAAGATACTCTCTTCCCAGTCGTTTCTTGAATCATAGCCTGCCTGACCGGTGGTAGAGCAACCGAAAACCAATACTGCAAGTAGAATAGCGGACAATTCAGTTTTCAAGAACATTTGTTCTCTTTTACCAAATGACGGCAAGCTACGTCAACAAAGACCGGTTTTTGGGTTACTCATCCTCCCTTCCGCTGATGCCGAACTCAAGACCGCTTCTACTGAGGGTTACAAGACTCTTTCTGTTTGATAGGTTCATAGTATCTCCTCCTCAAGGAGTCATGATGAAGATTGTCCGTATCGGTTCGGGCGCCGGGTATGCCGGCGACCGTATTGAGCCCGCAGTCGATTTGATTGAACATGGTGAACTCGACTATATCGGTTTCGAGTGTCTCGCGGAACGTACGATCGCCCTGGCCAACGGGCGGAAGATGAAGAATCCTGAAACAGGGTATGACGAGCTTCTGCCGCTACGGATGGAACACGTGCTCGAACCGTGCGTGAGGACCGGGACAAAACTGATCAGCAGCATGGGAGCAGCCAACCCGCAAGCGGCGGTAAGACTCATAGCCGGCATGGCAAGGGGGCGGGGCCTGAAGCTGAAGATAGCCGCGGTGCTCGGTGATGATGTCCTGAGCCAGATCGATGATTTTTCTGAGTATGAAATACTCGAAACAGAGCAGCCGTTGAAATCGATACGGGACCGGATTGTGTCCGCCAACGCATACTTGGGGGCCTGCGGCATTATCGAGGCATTACGAACCGGCGCCGATATGGTGATCACCGGTCGCGTTGCCGACCCGGCGTTGTTTCTTGCGCCGTTGATGTATGAGTTTGGGTGGAAAGAAACCGATTACGAGAGAATAGGGCGGGGCATTCTTTGCGGGCATCTTCTGGAGTGTTCGTCACAGGTATCCGGCGGGTACTATGCAGACCCGGGTTTCAAGGAAGTGCCTGGTCTTCATGACCTGGGTTTTCCTCTGGCGGAGGTGGATGAATCGGGAGAGATGGTCATAACGAAACTGGAACCCGCTGGCGGGTTGGTAAGCGAAGGTACCTGCAAAGAGCAGCTGTTGTATGAGATCCAGGATCCTGCAAATTACTACACCCCTGACGGTATTGCCGATTTCTCAAACGTTCGGGTCAAGGAAGTAGGTAAAGACAGGGTCCGGATGAGCGGCGCTACAGGCAGGGAGAAAACGGGGAAGCTCAAGGTCAGTGTCGGATACAGAGACGGCTGTATAGGAGAGGGCGAGATCAGCTACGGTGGGAGCCGTGCGCTGGAAAAGGCCCGAGTGGCCGGTGAGATCGTCAGACACAGGCTGAGATCTGTGGATGGGGTCGATGAGTTGAAGATCGACTACATCGGATATAATTCGTTATTTGATGGAGGAACAGGTAGCGAAGCCCGTCCAGTTGAAGTGCGTTTGAGAGTTGCCGGAAGGACCGGGGATGAAGATACGGCAAAGATCATCGGGAACGAGGTGGAAGCCTTATACCTGAACGGGCCATCCGGCGGGGGCGGAGCCGTGAAAAGCACAAGGGACGTACTTGGCATCGGCTCGATTTTCATTGACAAAGAACGGATCAAACCGGCTGTGGAATATGAAGTGGCGGAATGAGCGGGCCAGGGCTCGCTAAAGGAGTGATGTGGTGAAACTCGAAGATTTAGCGCATTCAAGAACTGGCGACAAGGGAAACATTTCGACCATTTCCGTCATTGCATACCGGCCGGAGGATTATGAAGATCTGGTTGCAAAAGTGACGGAGGAGAGGGTGAGAGAGCATTTTTCGGGAATGATCGATGGTGCGGTAACCAGATACGAGATACCGAGCATCGCCGCGCTGAATTTTGTGCTGGAGAATGCCTTGGCAGGTGGAGTCACCCGGTCCTTGCGGCTGGACAAACATGGAAAGACATTGGCCTCCTTCCTGTTGGAGATGGAGATCTAAATGCTTCGGTAGTCACGCGCCGTAGTCACACACCGGAACGGGTTCTGGTCGAGTACGGCTCCCGGCGAACCTCAGAAATCGAAGCGACAATTCAGGCTGTGTATTTCGGCAACATCTGCTCAAACACTGTCGTAGCCTGCAGACAGGTAAAAACTGACCGCCGGGAGCGCCCGGTAAGGCTACCTACATCTTTGTTCGCACTGCCCGTGACCGCCGTGATCAGGCGAAAGTCCGGCGTTAAAAACGCGTGAAAACTGTACCGCCCTGCACGGTGACCTTTCAATGCTTCACGCCGGTAAACCCATCCCACCGCAAAGCCGCCCGCTCAACGCTCCGCTCGATGTCCTCGGCCGGGATGAGCCGGGCTTCTGCCAGCGTCTGCGCCGCCTGTTTCACCGCATTCAAATATGACGCACGGTCCCGGTACCGTTCCTCGATGGAGAGCCGCGGGTCACCGCCGGACAATCGATCAGCCTTTGTCACGGGAAAGGGGAAGGTGGAGCCGCGGAACCCACCGGTCAGACCGACCGGTTGGTGCGGCGCTCCCATATCCGGGTGCCGGGTGTTCCACGGCGTGTAGGTTGCAAGCGGCACTTTCGCATCCGGTGATACCAAACCGGCGATTTCATTCCCGTCCGCATCTATGCCGGACACGATCGACCCGTACGGCTCGCCCGGTCTGGGCGGGAGTATCTCGAGCCGGGTCATTCGGTCACCGGGGCCAAAGTCGAGCCTGCGCGGGACCGGGACATGTGGCGGAAATACGGCTCCCGGGATGCTGTCAAAAAAGGCGCGCAACGCAACCGGTGTGGAGTGAGTGCTTTTTTTGATTTCAGGGTGACTGCTGTCCGGGGGCGCGATGCCGTTTGCCGCCCACTGGTGCAAGTTTTCGAGCATTCCGCGGAGCAGGGGCGTGTAATCGAGGCTGTTGTAGTAGTTTTGTGCCTTCAAACCGTCTGTGGGCTGGACACGTGTCAGCGGCCAGTATCCGGGGCCGTGCTGGGCGCCGGCTATAGCGTATACCCGGGAATCAAAGTCCGGTGCAATATCACGGGTGCCGTCCGGATCGGTATGAATGAGCGAAGCATCACCTCGCCAGTATTCGGCGGCGGTATTGCTGAAAAAAACCTTGAGGCTGGAGCCACGGCCCCGGAGGCGCTCGAGCAACGCACCCGTTTCACCGGTTTTTTCGTCTTCCGATGCGGCCGGGGTAAACGGAAACAGATGGGCAATAACCGAGGGAAGATCCTTTGAGGGCTGACCGAAGCGCTGGTTAAACTCACCACGCATCCCGCCGGCCACGTGGGCGAGTATGCCGTCAAATATCTCGCGCCCGTCCTCATCCCGGTTCAAGTCTTCAAAGAGAAATGTCCTCAGAAACCTCCCGCTCTGTGATACGCCAAAGGCGTACGCATGATCGATCTCACCGGCGCACGGGTTTTCTGCAGGGGTCTCTGCGGCACAGCGGTTGCCCGTATCGGCTTTCCCGTTTTTCAACCAGCTCACCGAGTCACGCATCGCTAGAAACCCCAATCCCAGGACCGGCGCGCCGACTGTCGTATAGGTGAGCTGATACATGAGACCCGGCGAAAACCCACCCTCGAGCCGGATATAGTTCGCATCGGTGACCGGTAGACCTTTCTCATCCCGGGCGAAGTGCCATTTGTCCCTTGGGATATCCCGGGGTTCGGTGTCCGGATGATCCCGTACGGTCAGGATTGCATCCGTCTCTTTCACGTCAAATGCCGGACGTGGAGTGTGGTCCCGGTCGGAGAGGAGAAAGTGTGGCGCCGGGGCCATGGCCTGGAACTGCGAGAAAACCCGGCCGATCAACCGGTTGCCGTCATCATCAACGGCCTCGGGCGCCC
>CAZHXC010000053.1:0-1600 GCA_964536145.1 uncultured Spirochaetales bacterium
CGATACATCCCACTTCGGTAACATCGGCGTCAATACGTTCGCGGTCCAAAAATGCTTTTACCGCTTCCACGGTTTTGGCCGCTCCGGCGCCCAGGCCACAGGTGCCGGTGCCGACGTAGATCGCCGGGCGTGTCAATCGCTCGCGTCTCAGACCCTCCAGAGTCTCTTCAGATGCAGGGCTGCTTCCGCCGAGCGGGCCGGCTTTCAGCTTCAGCGCCTCTAGCAGTTCGCTGTTGACGGGCCTCGGGCCCTCCCAGCATCGGGATTCGGTTTTTGGTGTATCAGTTGCTTGCATTCACAGCCTCCTTCTGTCTACATTCCTGGATTATCTCCGCGAGTTTGCGCGGCGTCACTTTTGCGTAGAAATCTCCATTCACGCTCACTACGGGCGCGAGTCCACAGGCGCCCATACAGGCCACCACCTCCAGGCTGAACAGACCATCCCGCGATGTCTCACCGGGATTCAGCTTCAACAGCTTCATCACGCTGTCAAGCAACCGCTCAGAGCCTTTGACGTGGCAGGCGGTGCCGCGACAGACCATGAAATGGAATTCCCCCGGTGCCCGAAAACGAAACTGGTTGTAGAAAGTGGCGACTCCGTAAATCTTGCTCGCCGAAAGCTTCAGATGAGAGCTGATCGCGGTAATTGCATCCTGCGACAGATAGCCCTCTTCGCTCTGAACCTCCTGCAGCATCGGGATCAATGAGTCCCTACCCGCGTTGCGGTACTTTTCCAAAATCACTTCAATTGTCGTGCTCATATTTGTCCCTCTCCTTGCCGGTCTTCTCTCAAGTACGACTATTACAAAATCTTCTCCAGCGTAAACGCTGTGTTTTCCAACTACTACGGTCGTTCCCCGCCGCGATATGCAAGAAACGCAACTTTCTCGAGCGACAGCGACATATCGATGTATTCGACAAACACCGTCTCAGGTGTCTGCAGTAACGTCGGCGCAAAACTTAAGATTCCGGCGATCCCGCAACGAATCAGAATATCGGCAACTCCCTGGGCCTCGGAGGCCGGAACCGTAAGCACCGCCACCCGGATCCCCTGTTCCCGGATTACCCGCTCGGTGTCCGCAACCCCGTAACAACGGCATCCATGGATAACACGACCGGACTTCTGCGGGTCCGAATCAATCGCCGCCGTAATCCTCAACTTGGGCCGGAAGGAGCCGCAAAAGCCCAACACCGCCAGCCCCAGATTGCCGACGCCAACGAGAACCACGCCACCGTCGCCGGGCACATCGAGATATTCATCGAGCGCCGCGAGCAGAGCCCGAATACTCTGACCATGCGCCGTGCCCCCGCTGTAACCCATCTCCATGAAATCCCGGCGCACCTGCGCGGCGGTTCCGTTACTCAAGCCGGCGAGCCCGCTTGAGGAAACGGTCGCGCACCCCTCGGAATCAAGCTGCCTCAACAAGCGCCGGTAGAGACATAGCCGTTCAATAACCTTCACAGAAATCATGGCATCAGGTAACCGTGAATCGAATCACGATTACAATCGTGCATATTATCACGATTGTCAAGAGGGGTGTTAATTTTTTCACACCCTTTTTTGGAAAATTCGCACCATTTTCGAGATTTCGACGCCGTG
>CAZHXC010000053.1:1610-5618 GCA_964536145.1 uncultured Spirochaetales bacterium
ATGTCGGGCTGCCTTGGGCTGCGTCCTATCCGATTTTATGCAGTGGCGCGGCGCCGTCAGCAAGGCTCTCCGCTTCCATATAACGCCTGATCCTGATCTCGAAATAGGCCCCGCCATCGGGATTGTTTCCTGCCTGAATGTTTCCACCGTGCATTTTTACGATGCCGTAGCAGACCGGTAACCCGAGACCTGTCCCCTTCCCTACGGGTTTTGTGGTAAAAAATGGAGAAAAGATATCCGAGATGTGCTTTTCGGGAATTCCAGGTCCGGTATCCTGAATCTTGATGGAGAACTCATCTGATCCTTCCCTGCTGGTGATGGTGATTTTGCCGCCCTGCGGCATGAGCTCAACGGCGTTCTTGAGTATGTTGTCCAACACCTGTCTCAGCTGACTCGGATCGACATGGTGTACGCCAAGGTTCTCATCAAGATCCAGGGTGATATCGATATTTCCTCTTGAGGCGATACCGTCCAAATCCTCCGCCGCCTGCGAGATCAGCTCGTTTATGTTTGTCTCTTGTCTATCGATTTTTTCTTCTCTGGCAAAATTGAGGATCCCCTGGACGATCTTCCTCGTGCGCTCGGTTTCATTGATAATCGTTACCACATCCTCAGATACGCCGGTCTCGGTTTCCAATTGCTCCTTGAGTAGATGGGCGTACATCAGCACCACTCCAAGAGGATTGTTTATCTCATGTGCGATTCCGGCGGCCATCTGTCCCATCGAGGCGAGTTTTTCTGCCTGTATCAACCTGGTCTGATTGTTTTGAAGATCCGCGATTGCGGTTTCGAGCTGGCTGATCAGATACGGCAGACACATTTCAACTTCCGCAGTCCCTCTGATCACGGCAATCGCCTTCTCCCGGCAGGAATTGTAACCACAGGCCCGGCAATTGAGCTCATCGGCGGGAGTAAACTTGTTCGTCTTTGCAAGCACCTGTTTGATCTCTTCCTCTGAAGGTTCCCGTTCCTCAAAAACCGACGGATGAAACTCCTTTGTGAGGTCAATATCGAGATACTTCCGATTCAACTCGGCCCATTCATTGATATCCTTCACAAACGGCCGGTTTTTTAAATAATTGATGACATACCGCCGGCGTTCGAAAAAGGAGAGATCATTCGGTATTGCCGGCCCTGCGATGCATCCTTCACAGAAAAGCACGTCAAAAAGCCTGTTGGACGGCGGCGTCCCACTTCGCACGTGTCCGGAGAGCACCTTCAGCAACTCGGAGACACGCTCATGGCCCTCGATGGTGTATACAGGGCTTGCAAGGGGATCCGAATCTATTGACGCCGCCTTGAGAAGACCGCCGGAAATCGGGTAGAGCCTTCCAAGATTTGCGCGGGGCGGGTCAAACTCCTCCGCCGGGCACGCTGAATAATCGACCTCTTCCGCCTTGAACAGATCGAGCAGCTCGTTGAACGTCATCACCTCATCGATGATATTGGTCCTGCGCGCCTCTTCCTTCTTCGCCACACAAGGCCCGATAAATACGATTCTGCAATCCGCATCGACGGTTTCCCGGAGGACCTTGCCCATCGTCTCCATCGGCGAGAGAACGGGCGCAAGATTGTCCACAAGCTCCGGATGAAGTTTCTCAACGTAACTTACAACAGCCGGACAGGGCGAGCTAATCAGGAAATCGGTAGCACCAGCGTCAAGGACATGCTTGAACCGCTGGTAGTATTCGTAGGAGACCAGATCCGCCCCAAAGGCCGTCTCATATACTCCGTCAAAACCGACGGTACGGAGCGCCCCTGCTATGCATCCTGGTTCCACATCGAGGAATGCCGCCGGGAATGAGGGTGCGATGATGGCAAAAATGGGCCGGTCATCCTGATCATGCAGCAGTTTCTGCACAGCAGGTATGGATGACTGGATACGCTTTGCGTTTTGCGAACACATGTCCACGCAGTAACCGCAGGAAATACACAGTCTGTCTATGATGTCGGCCTGCCCTTCATGTACCTCGATGGCCTTCGTGGGACATGACCGCACGCAGGAGTAGCATTTCTTACAGTTTTCGCCCTCGGTATAGACTACCGGCCCGTTCATCCCAGGATTCCTCCTCGCCGATTGCAGGTTACCATATCATTGACCCTCTTTACCTTACCATCACCACATCGAAAATACAGCCACTCATCGTGCCGGCTGCGCCGTGACGTTCTTCACCCATCGCGGTGTCATCGCATGTTCACTGCGGACTTATCGTGAATTATTTCACTAAATATAGTGTATCGTGAAAAAAAGAGCAATATAATTGTCGCAATTTTCCCGTTTTTTGAAGACCGTTACGGAAGCGGCTCCAACGCGGCGGGTGTACCGGTAAGTTGATAGAAAGCAGTCCCGGAGTCCCGGGGGACCTCTTCCGGAAAGTGAGTCACAATCACGACAGGTACGGGACGAATGCGGATAAGTCCGCTGAACAGCTCCCAAAGCTCGGCCCGGGCTTCATGGTGCAAACCCGTAAACGGCTCGTCGAGCAGCAGAGCCCCCGGGAGGTACGTAAGGCTCCGCGCAAAGGAAAGCCGTTTTTTCATACCACCGGAGAGCTCGTCCGGATGGACAAGCTCTTTTCCGTGGAGGCCTACCCGATCCATAAAATAGCGGGCAAAATCACGGGATTCGGGCCAGTTTTTTGAGCGGTAGTAGTGGCCGAGAGCGGCGTTCGAAATGCAGTTGAGCCAGGGCAAAAATCTGTCGTCCTGGAACATAAAACCTAAGTTTTTTGGTTTCTGTACATCGCCGCTCGTCGCCTCGATGAGTCCCGCTATGATCTTTAGGATTGTGGTCTTCCCGACCCCCGAGTCCCCGTTGATTACCGCAATCTCGCGGGGAGCTACCGAAAGAGTGACCTCCCGCAATATCTCTTCGGCCTCTGAATAGCGGAACGAAACACGCTTCAGCTCGATACGCTGCGATGCGGTATCCGCCTGTGCTTGCGCGAGAACTCCCGTTTCAGCTACCACCGGGATTTCCGGCAACCGTTTGCGCCGACCCGGAAAAACCGCCTGAAGGCGAAATACTCCGCGTACAGCGATATCCGCAACCAGGATGAGCAGGATGAGGACAAGCGCCCAGGAAAAGAGCACCCTCACCGCAAAGGCCTGGTAGGCGGTGTGCACCTCAAAGCCGATGCCGTTGTTCGCAGCAAAGTATTCGGCCACCACCGATGCTTTTATCCCGAGCCCGAGGCCAAGCCTGACCGCCGCCGCGATAAAAGGCCGCAAATGTGGAAGGATCAGTTCTTTCAGCCTCGGCCGGTACCCCGGCGCGAATACATCGAGCATTTCCCCCAATTCCCCCGGGACCGAGCGCATTCCTTCAGCGAGTGTCGTCGCTACGAGGGGAAAACAGATGAGCGCAATGACCACAACCGGGGTCACGCCGCTGTACCCCATGATGAGTATAAGCGGGATAGACCAGAGAATGGGCGGGATTCCCTGCATGAGGAGTATCAGCGGGCGGAGCAGGTATTCAACCACCGGCTTTACAGACGCTACCCCCACCACCGCGCCGGCAAAAAAGGCGGCTGCAAACCCAAGAAAAACCCTGCCGATGGTAGCGACTATCGTCCGCCACGCCTCTCCGGTGAGGAGGAGCCGGGCGGTATCGCGCACGGTAGTCCAGGGTTCGGGAACGACATAGCCGCCGGCAATTCGAGACGCGATGAACCAGATAAGCGGAATAGCGAGTACGCCGGCGGCTATGTATACCTTTTTTAGCATGCGGTATTACCGGACATCGACAAAAAAGGCTTCTTCGGGCAGCTCCTTCCCCTCGTCTTCATACAAGAGTTCGATATATTCCAGGACTCTCGTTTTGTTCTCTTCGTGGTCGGTTACCAGAAAGATCGTATTGTCGATGGCTGAAGAGACTATCTTGAGTTTGTATCCAAGCGCTTCGGCATGATCTTGTGCCGCGGATTCGGGAGAATTGCCGACATATTTAGATGCGGCAGTCCACTCGGAAATCAGCGTAGGGAGCAAATCCTCTACTTCAGAAAG
>CAZHXC010000053.1:5628-10801 GCA_964536145.1 uncultured Spirochaetales bacterium
AGAAAGAGCGCCCTTTGTGGTGAAGAGCGCCACCTGAGGCGAAAGGGGGTCACCGTCCTGCACATCAGCCCAGAGATCCTGCAGCTTCACGTAGCGCTCGAGCCCTTTCCCCGTCACCAACGTTGTGGCGAGTGGCTCCGGCAATGGTGCAGCATCCACCTGGCCCGACAAAATTTGTCCGGCGGTTTGAGGAAACGGAGAATAGACGATGCGGATGTCCTCTTCAGGATCAATTCCGTTCTCCTCAAAGATATACCTCATTTGCAGATCCAAAGGCGCGCCGGGGAACGGGAGGGCAATCGTTTTGTTTTTTAGATCACCAATGCCCGCGTACGCTTCATCGGTACCTATAATCGACGAAACACCCCACACTCCGGTACGGATCATCACCACGGGTCCTCCGTTCAGATGATTTTCCCATCCCACACTCGAACCTGTGTAGAGAAGGGAAACATCCCCGTTTAGCAGACGCGCAAGGGCCTGTGCATGGTTTGCAAAAAACTCGACTTCAATCCCGGCACCGGGTATCACATCATCGCGGCTGTCCCGGAGCTCGAGCTCGAGAAACGGGATCGAAGATGTCGATTTTGGAACCAGAATCGTTACGGTTCTCTCCTCAGCCGTTGCGGAAAAACAAAGCGAGAAAAGAAAGAAAAGAACCAACGAACGTTTCATTACATACCTCCAGTGTTTTCACCATAGTTGATACGCTCGGGCAAGTTCAAGGTCAATATACTAAGAAATCGCTGCTGATTCGAAGCCGAGCGCGGCCGGCGCCCGGCCACCCAAAAAAACCAACCACAAAACAAATTGTTTACTTAACGCGTTCAATGGTATACTTTTCTCCTATATTTGGTTACTAAGAGGTTTCACACATTAACGAGCCTACACTTCGGCGAATACCACTTTATCATCAGATCCTCTCAGACCTCGAATCCAAAAAGGAAGAGTACGTTTCCTCGAGATATCTTGCTACGTTCATGCAGGTTGACGACACCCAGGTACGAAAGGACGTCTCGATAATCGGGTACCGCGGCAAGCCCAAATCCGGGTACTCCATCGAAGGACTAAAAAAGGCGATTGGAGACTACCTTGGCATCAACTACCAGAATACGGCCATCCTCATCGGTGCGGGGAAGCTTGGCTCCGCACTCGCCGAATACCCCGGTTTTGAGGAGTACGGCCTCAAGCTCGTGGCGGTTTTCGACAACAATCCCGATCGTGTCGGCGAGATAATCGGCAATTCGACGATACTGCCGATGGAATCACTACCAGAGATCATAAAAAGCTACGAAACCGGTATTGCAATCCTCACCGTACCGAAAGCTGTCGCACAGGATGTCTGTAATCACGTCGTAGAGCTCGGTATCAAGGCTATATGGAATTTCGCTCCGGCGCGGATCGAGGTTCCAAAGGATGTCATTGTCAGAAACGAAAACCTCGCCGTGGGAGTGGCGATGCTTTCGCACTATCTAAAAATCAGCAAGCAGGAATAGAGGAGCGAACCGAGATTACGATCCGTCGGACTGCCGGCGGCCGGCGAACATTACGCGCCGAATTTCTCGAGACGCCCTGAGTTTGCCATTGCAATCGGGATGAGATCTACAGCGGGTCTCGCGGATCCGAGCCCGCCTGAAACACATGCGCTTTCACCAAACGACTGGACCGAGTCCGGCCTGCACAACGGGGACCAGATCAGCACCGGCACCGGATGCCAGCTGTGCGCTTTCATCACCGCCGGGGTAGAATGGTCACCGGTCACTATCAGGGCTCCGGGATTCAACTCCATGAGCCTTGGGATCTGTTTGTCGACACGTTCAATAATCGAAACCTTTCTGTCGAAATCACCATCCTCACCCGCGCTGTCTGTCGGCTTTACGTGAAGATAGAAGAAGTCGTAGTCATTCCACCGTCCCTCGAGAGTGTCGAACTCATCTTCAAGCTCTGTGCCCGTTTCGACGACATCCATGCCGACGAGTTTCGCCACACCCCGGTACATCGGGTAGGCGGCGATCGCCCCGGTCTTCACTCCCCAAATATCGCCCAACGACGGCCAGTCCGGCTTCTGCGCAAACCCGCGGAGGGTAATCATATTCGCCGGGCTCTCCTCTGCAAGCGCCTTCGCCGCTCCATCAAGAAACTGCTTTACCAGACCGGCGGTTTTTTCGGCCTCCGGCTTCAAGGCAACCGGATCGAGCGGCTTTTTCCCGACAGCCTGCGGATCGGTATCGTCAATCGCACCACTCAACCCCTCTCCGCGGAGGACGAGGAGTAGCCGGTGCTCCTTTACCGTCTCCACAAAGACCTCTACACCCGGTACTTTCACGTTACGGAGTACTTCGCAGAGCTCCTTATTTTTCTCCGTCGATATCCTCCCCGCACGCCTGTCGGTAATGAGACCTTCCGAATCAACGGTACAGAAATTTCCGCGGGCGGCGACATCGCCATCCTTCAGATCAAAGTTTATGCCGAGCGCCGCAAGCACGCCGCGGCCAACCTGGTGTTTGATAGGATCATAGCCGAACACGCTGAGGTGTGCGGGGCCGCTTCCCGGTGTTATCCCCGGGCCGATTGGCTCGTGGAGTCCGCAAATTCCCTCACGGGCAAGAGAATCAAGATGCGGCGTAACCGCCGTCTCGAGCTCGGTTTTTCCTCCGGCCTTCTGCGGCAGCCCGCCAAGTCCATCGAGGATCAGAAGAATTACCTTCTGATCATTCTTGATCAAAAGATTCTTTACGAGAGTGAAATCCATCGCTCCCTCCAATATTGCTAAATAGAGCGGCCCACGCGTGCAGCCGTCAAAGCCGCTTTGACAAATATATAAATAATGCCGGTTATTTGCATAGCACAACGGAATGCTCATATAATACTTCATTGGTTATGCACACGCCCGTGTTTTTGAGAAAAGCAGCCCAATACCTCGTTACTCTCCGGCGGGAGTTCAGCTACGATCAGTGCCCCCTCCGCGCGGCGGCCCTTGCCTTTGCTTCACTCCTTGCCCTCGTACCGGTTTCGGCGTTGCTCTTTTCACTGTTTTCAGGGTTTGGCGCATTCAGATCGATAGTGGAGTCGATCCAGGAGTTTCTCATCCGGGTACTCATTCCCACACGTCAGGAGGAGATACTCGCATACATCACCCGTTTTGTAGAGAACACCCGCGGACTTGGCGTAATAGGGCTCGTCTTCTTTCTCATCACCTCGGTCCTCCTGCTCGCCGGGATTCAGCGCACCTTTGACGCGGTCTGGGGTTCCACACCAAGAAAAACGGCTGTCACCAGAGTGGCCACCTACCTTTCGGCATTGATTGTCGGGAGCTTTCTGTTGAGTATGGGGCTGAACGTAGTGGGAGTTGTCCGCTCTTCGGTTACACAGCTTTTTTCCGCGGATCTCGAATGGTTTCAGAATGTTTTCATACGGGTGCTCCCGGGGATTTTTCTCTTTGCGGCGCTGTTTTTCATGATTCGCTTCATCCCGGCGGGCCGTGTTGTAACCACGAGTGCTTTTTTGGGCGCGGTAGTCGGGGCGATACTGTGGGAAATTGCCCGGGTGATTTTTGTGTTCTGGGTCAGTTATGTCTTGCGGCTCTCGGTCATCTATGGATCTCTCGCGGTGATCCCGATCTTCCTGATTTGGATCTACCTTGCATGGACCATCGTGCTCGTTTCTCTGGAAGTAGCCTACATACACCAGCACAGGGAAAACCTGCCGGCCGGGAAATCCCTTTGGGAGCGGGAGCCGGCAGACATCCTCAGTTCCGGTCTTGGGGTGTACCTCACGGTTGCGGGAAAGTTCGCCGCGGGCGCTGATCCTCCGTCGAGCGCGTACCTGGCCAACCGTATCGGAATCACCGAAAGGGACCTGCTCAAACTCATAGAAAAGTTTCGTGAGGCAAACCTGCTTATCGTTGTCGGTGAGAAGAAACGGGGATATGTGCCTTCCCGGGACTTGAGCGCCATTCAAACCGAAGAAGTTGCCAGATGCATTTTCGGCACGGTCCCACACACCGATTCCAAACGCTTGCCCGAGCGGCTCTATGAGACTATTGTGCAGGGAGCATTTCAATCGATCAGAGGAAGCAGCATAAGAGACGTTATCAATTCAGAAGGTTTTATCCTGCCCGAGCCGGCACACCAGGACGAGACTGAAGGCCGGAGAACTACTACCCAGGAAATACGGAACTGGTTCCGGCGTCTTTTCAACAGATGAAAGCAATCTCCACACTTATCTTTCAGGTGTATCTCCCCGCTCTACTCATGCACGTCGGGTGGAGCATGACAATACCGGTACTGCCGCTCTTTGCCCGTGAGCTTGGCGCAGGACTCGCAATAGCAGGTCTCATTGTCTCTGCAAAAGGAGTCGGCCCTCTGATACTCAACATCCCGTCCGGGATGCTCATTTCCCGGTACGGCAACCGGCTTGTCCTCTATGTGACAACGGTGCTCACGCTGCTCGCCGCAATCGGCTCGGGGCTGACGCGGAGTATTTTTTTCCTCGGCATCATGATGCTTCTTGCGGGAGGCGCACAAACCGTCTGGATGATGACCCGGATCAATTATCTTCGGGCGGTTGTACCGATAGAACGCAGGGGCAGGGCGATAGCTTCGGTGGGCGGGATTATCCGGATCGGCACCTTTCTCGGCCCCATTATAGGCGGATATGCAGGGAAGTATCTCGGCTTACACGCGGTATTCTTTGTGCAGGCTGCGGCAACATTCCTGGTACTCATCCAGCTCACGTTGAGCAAAAAAAGAAAGGAAGTTCACGTCAGGAATCCGGAGGAAAAGCCCGGCGGGATACCCACGGTGTTGCGGGTTCTAGGCGAACACAGGAAGAGCTTCCTAACCGTGGGGCTGGTGACAATTGCATTCGCAATCGTCCGCACAGGAAGACATATCGTCTTCCCGCTGTGGGGCGAGTATATCGGTCTCGATGTTGTTCAGATCGGTCTGATTTTCAGCCTCATATCCTCAATCGATATGACCCTTTTTTTCCCGGCCGGTATGTTGATGGACAGAAAGGGGCGAAAGTGGTCTGCGGTGCCGGCGTTGCTGATCATGTCGGTGAGTTTTTTTCTGCTGCCGTTTGCAGAAACTTTTGCGGTGATGCTCGTTGTCGGTCTTCTCCACGGATTCGGCAACGGTCTCGGAAGCGGCATCGTTATGACGATGGGATC
>CAZHXC010000054.1:0-10799 GCA_964536145.1 uncultured Spirochaetales bacterium
GTCCATCGGTTTTTCCGATGGACACAAAAACTATGCGACGATCCAAGACGATTCGCGGAGCGACATCGTCGGCTGTTCTTAGAGGCGCGGCGCGTACCGGAGCCGGATATCAGCTCAAATTTTGATCGGGTGTATGCTCAAAATCGGAATGAAGAATAGGGCTCGCGGGTCGTTTGTGTGCGTTCATCATCGCGGCGACACGCTGAAGCGATGAAAGGATCTGGGTCTGCTCCCAAGACTCGAGTTTGCTGAAGGCTTCGAGAAACTGTTCCTGAAGTATCGAAGGATTCGCTTCTATTACTTTGCTTCCATGTTCGGTGGCGTGCAGTAAAATCTGCCGCCGGTCAGACTGGCTGCGACGGCGTTCGATATAACCGCGAGATTCCAGACGGTCTACGATATTGGTTACGGTGGCCTGGCTCAGGCTAACTCGTTCTGCAAGTTTTCCCATAGCCAGGCTGCCGGCGTCAACTACTTCTTTCAAAACGATGAGCTGGGGTACAGTCATCCCGACTCGCTTCACCAGCTGCTTTGAGTAAAGATCTATTTCCCGGGCAATTTGCCTCAGAGTTGATAGTACAAGCTGACTTGTGCCGCTGCTATATGTGTTTATCATCAGTCACCATAACCCAAATTGCTGTCAAAAAACATATGTGTTGCGCGTACCCCATTATTTCTTTCGTGTGTTGGAGCCAAGGGCTTGAGTAACACGGTCCAAGTATATCGCGAGGATCACGATGGCAATTCCGCCTTCAAATCCTAAGTCGATTCGCAGCTGTGTTATTCCGCGCAGAACTTCGTTTCCGAGGCCTCCCGCGCCAATCATTCCCGCAATAACGACCATTGACAAGGCAAGCATGATTGTCTGATTCACGCCGGCCATGATGGTTGTCAGCGCCACGGGAAGTTCGGCCTTGAAAAGAATTTGGCGGCTGTTGGATCCGAAAGAGCGCGCAGCTTCCTTTATTTCTTTTGGAACCTGGCGAATTCCAAGGTTTGTCAGACGGACCGCCGGCGGGAGTGAAAAGATCAGGGTCGCCACCACGCCGGGTACCGCCCCAAGGCGAAAGAAAAGCACCGCAGGGATAAGATAGACAAACGCTGGTAAGGTCTGCATGAAGTCGAGTATGGGACGCACTATGTTCCAGACGACATCGTTTTTTGACGCCCAGATACCGACGGGTATACCAATCAACAGTGCAATGATCACGGATGCTATCACCAGTGAAAGGGTGCTCATAGTGAGAACCCAGAGGCCCATATACCAGACAATAAAGAATCCGATTACGGTGAATATCGCTACTCCTCGGCCGGCAGCCCACCAGGCGAGCGCGGCGAAAAGAATGATCATGACAAACCAGGGAGGGAAATTAAGCAGTGCCGTGGTTCCATCCAGCAAGGTTGATATTGTTGTTGAGATAGCATCAAAAAACCAGCCCATGTTGTCGACGAGCCAGTCTATCACGCGCTCAAACGCACCACCTATATCTACAATATTTCTAAATTCCATATTTAACTTTCCTCGCTCTTATTATCCGAACCGTTGTTCAAGTCCCGCTTCTCGTAGAGGGTGGTCACCGTCTCATCGGTAGCTTCACTTACCTCGGCAATAATCGCAGCCCGGCTTACCGCGCCGTGAAAAACACCATCTTCATCAACGATTGCGATGGGATAGTTGGTTGCTATTGCTGCGGACAGGAGGTCTGCAATTGATGTTGTGGCCAGAGCCGTATACACGTCATCTTTCAAAATAGCCGAGAGGTCGCGTTTCTCCGTACTACGTTGGTTGGATTCACGAAGTTTCACCGCATCGTCTATCGTAACCAGGCCTTTCAAGATCCGGTTGTGGTCGGTGACAAAAACCGACGAATAGTCGTTTCGCTCCATCATACGGATTGCCGCTTCCACGCCGTCCCGCGGATAGATGATGCTCGGTACCTGGCGGCCGATAGCTCCCGCGGTGATCACTTTTGTGCGATCCACATTCTGTACAAAAGCCTTTACATAGTCGTCCGCGGGATCTGAGAGTATCTCCTCGGGCGTTCCAATCTGACGGACTCGCCCTTCCGGTCCCAGAATCGCAATACGATCACCAAGCTTCAACGCTTCATCAAGGTCATGCGTGATAAATACAACCGTCTTGTGCATCTTGGCTTGCAGCTCGAGCAATTCATCCTGCAATTGATTACGAATCAGCGGGTCAAGCGCGCTGAACGCCTCATCCATGAGCAGAATCTCCGGATCATTTGCCAACGCTCGCGCTAAGCCTACGCGCTGCTGCATGCCACCGGAGAGCTCAGAAGTGCGGCTTCCTTCATAACCGTCGAGGCCGACGAGTTTTATCGCCTGTACGGCTCTCTCCCGCCTTTCTTCTTTTGCCATGCCGCTGATCTCCAGCCCGAACTCAACGTTGTCCACGACATTCCGGTGCGGCAACAGACCGAAATGTTGGAATACCATCGACATCTTGTATCTGCGAAGTTGACGCAAACGCTCTGCGTCCATGGTGGATACGTTTTCACCATCAACGATGATATCCCCTTGAGTTGGCGGTATCAGCCTGTTTAAGCAGCGGATAAATGTGGATTTTCCGCTACCTGAAAGGCCCATCACAACAAAGGTCTCCTGCTTTTCGATAGAAAATGTCGCGTTGTTTACGGCTACAGTGCACCCTGTCTTTTTTAGAATCTCGGGTTTACCCATTCCCTGTTCGATAAGCGGGATCACCCGTCTTGGGTTGGGCCCAAAAATCTTGTAGAGATTATTCACTTCGATAATAGGCATCGCTTTTTCCTTGTCGGCCGGAAACGGCCGATAGAATAAAAGGGGTGCTTCCGCACCCCTTTCTTGTTGTTATTCTCTTGTTGTAGACGGAATTACTATTGTTCAGGAACCCAGTCCTGCCACACATCCGGATTCTCGTCTTTCCATTCCCTTGCCGCCTCGAGCGTGTCGAGATTGGAGTCTGAAATGTGTACCATCAACGGACCGATGGTCTCGTTCGTCCAAAGGACATTATCAAAGAACTCGCTGACGGTAGGAAGATCTTCCAGGACGCCGGGTCTGCCTAAGATATATATATTGTCTACGTCCCAGATCTGTGGTCCATCCTGCTCCAAAATGTGCAGGTCCATGCGTCCGAACATGGAGTGGGGCTGCCAACCCATGCCGACGATGTACTCTTCATTTGCTATTGCGCCTTGCATAGCCGCCAACATCGCGGGGCTCGAAGACGGAACAAGCTCATAACCCATGTCGAAAAGACCATACTCCGGCATGAGTTCCTCTTCGGTCTTGATCATCATGCCTGCGCCGGCGTCGATTCCGGTGATCTTGTAGTCGAGCTTCTCAGCCACTTCTTCATCTGTAAGATCGGAAAGCCCGGTCACTCCGTCATCAGCCATGTACTGCGGTACGATAAGGCCGACTACGGCGTTCTCATAAATGGTAGAAACCTCAACAAAATCCGCCTGTTCCTCGTAGGGTGCATGCAGGTTTGGCAACCATGCTTCCATGTAGTAATCCTGGTCTCCCGAACCAACCGATGAATAGGCGGGACCTACATCAGCTGCGGTCAATTCGACCTCATATCCCATCTCATCCTCAAGCACTGTGGCCAGAAAATGGGTCCAGGCTACACCTTCTTCCCAGTTGACGTATGTCAACTTAACTGTTTTTTGCTCTTCTTCGCCGCAAGAAATCAAACTTGCCGCGGCCAGTACTGCGACTATCGCAAGTACCACGAGCGTATGAAGTTTAGTGCGCATATTCTCTCCTTTTAAATAAAGTTTGCTATCAGTAACAACATAGATAATATGACAGCAAAATGTCAAGAAGCACTTTGAGCACAAACCAATGTATTTTGTGAAATAACGATAAATCGGCCCCAAATGCGGCAAATACATCAATTAGCAGGAACTTTAGTATTGTACTTAGAATATGTATTTTGTGTATTCTAATCTTCTGTTGGCGAATTAAAAAACATTGTGCTTTGGCAGTTGCTTACTAGCAAAGGACTTGAGTGGCCCTTCCATACGGGATAGGGTAGGAAAATCATGAAACTGATGGATTATCACACGCACCATTACCGTTGCGGGCACGCTTCGGGAGACATCGAGGATTACATACAGGCGGCGATAAAAAGGGGGCTATCAGAGATCGGGATTTCCGAGCATTTTCCCGTGATCGCGGCGGATGACGATCCACATGTCTCGAAATTGCCAAAGCACTACCTTGGAATACCCCCTGAGGGCTTTGGTGATTACATCGATGAAGTAAAAAAACTGCGGGGACAATACAAGGAGAAGATAGAAGTGAAGATCGGGACGGAGGTGGCTTTTCACGAGTCCGGTCCCCACCTCGAAAGGCAGAAGGAAATCCTCTTGTCCTACAGTGACGATATCGATTACCTGCTTTGCGGGATACACGATCTGAAAATCGACGGATATGATCCGGTGCTTTTTGAGCCGAAAAAAGGTCCGGAGATACTGAAACAGCATGGACAGGAGAAGATCCATGCCGCGTATTTCAAAAAGATGCGGAGTATCGTCGAAACCGGTTTCTTCGATATCATAACGCACTTTGATAATCACAAACTGCTCTCGCTTCCGGAAGAACCTCAATATCCTGAAGATATCTGGCGGGAGGTAATGGATCTGCTGGACCGTATCAAAACGACAGATATGGCGGTTGAGATCAATACGATGGGAACGAGGAAAAAGTGCAAGAGCCAATTTCCGGCGGACCGGATCGTGAAAGAGTTGATAAAGCGCGATATTCCGCTGACCCTTTCTTCGGATGCCCATCAGCCCGAGCACGTCGGTTATGAGTTCGAGGAGTTTCTGGCAAAGGCAAAACCCTGGGGGCTGACACATCTGTGTTCATACGAGAAACGAACGCGCCGCCTTGTGCCGGTGTAAACGCGGAGCGTTGAGATGTGTAATGGCCTGACCGAACTGCACGGCAAGATCGAATCGTTCTATGGCAACGCTGCCAATATTCCACGGTTTGAGCGATTGATTCAACATCATAAAGATCTATTCGGGAGCAACCCGGTACAGTTGTTCAGCACTCCCGGCAGAACAGAAATCGGTGGCAATCATACCGATCACAACAACGGACGCGTCCTGGCGGCGGCCATCGATCTTGATTCTATTGCGGTTGCTTCTGCAAACAATACGAATAAAATTGTGGTCTATTCCGAAGGCTATGAGAAACCCTTTGAAATCGATGTATCCCAAACGGCACCGGTGCAGGAGGAAGAGGGGTCTTCAGCAGCGCTCATCAGAGGAGTCGTCGGCGGTTTTCGGCAAAGAAACCATGCGGTTGGTGGTCTTTCGGCGTGTGTAACAAGCGAGGTACTGCCGGGATCGGGCTTGAGCTCATCGGCCTCTTTCGAAGTACTTATCGGTACGATAATAAATTATTTGTTCAATAACGGAACCATTGAGCCCGACGTCATCGCAAAAACCGGACAGTACGCGGAGAACACCTATTTCGGCAAACCGTGCGGATTGATGGATCAAATTGCATGCGCCAATGGCGGAATAGTCATGATCGACTTCGGCCGGCCGGAGGATCCGTCGGTGGAAAAGATGCGCTTTGATCTGGACGGATATGGTTTTGCGCTGGTTATCGTCGATACCGGCGGAAATCACGCGAACCTGACGGAGGACTATGCAGCGGTTCGCAGAGAGATGAAAGAGGTGGCTCGCGTTCTCGGATATGAGTGCGCACGGCAAATAGGACTTGATGAGCTGATGGCCCATAATAGAAGGATTCGCAAAATGGTCGGTGATCGGGCGTTCTTGAGAGTGCTGCACTTCATTGAAGAGAACAGACGCGTCGTTGAACAGGCGACCGCGCTCAAGAGGGAAGATCTTGGCGAGTTTCTCCGTCTTGTAAACGAGTCTGGAAACTCCTCGTATAAATACCTCCAAAATGCGTACACAACACAAAATGTCAGCGAGCAGGGCGTGTCTCTGGCACTCGCGCTGAGTGAAAAACTTCTTCGAGAGCGGGGCGAAGGCGCCTGCAGGGTGCACGGCGGCGGGTTTGCGGGGACAATCCAGGTGTTTCTGCCGGCACAAGATGTCCATGAATACGAAACATTGATGGAAGGTCTTTTCGGGTCGAATTGCACAAAAAGAATCAATTTGCGCGAAGCCGGCACTTCAAGAATCGTCCGATTGCAGAATGCATAGATGAACAGGCTTTTCGCCACTTACTCGGGACTGAACCGCAGTATCTATTTTCTCTTCCTTGCGCAGATCGTGAACAGCCTGGGACATTTTGTGCATCCGTTTCTCACCCTCTTTCTTACGCAGAAGATGGGGATGAGCGCGACGGAGGCGGGTGTGTACGTCTACATATCCGCATTTGTATGGGTGCCGGGATCTATGATTGGCGGGCGTATCGCAGACAAACGTGCACGGAAAGCTACTATGCTCACTTTTCAAAGCCTGGCTGCGGCAACTCTTCTTCCGTGCGGTTTTCTTGGAACGAGCATTGCCGTTCCCTGGCTCCTGATCCTCTCGAGTTTCTTTCAGGGTATCGCAGAGCCTGTCAACGACGCCATGATCACCGACATGACCGTTGCGGACCAGCGGAAAAGTGCTTTTAGCCTGCTCTATCTTGGACATAACATCGGTTTTGCTCTCGGTCCGGTAATAGCCGGGTTTCTCTTCAATCGTTACATGCGCTGGATCTTCTTTGGCGATGCGGCAACCACCGCGGTTGCCCTCGTGGTGGTTGCGATATTCACCAGGGAGAGCAAGCCGACTGAGGAGCAGATTGAGGAGAGCTTTGCCCATGACGAGACACCGGAAAAGGCCGAACACGGCAGCGTTTGGCGGGTACTCCGGCACCGGCCGTTTCTGGTGGCGTTTATGTTCATACACGTGCTGTATTCGCTGGTGTACTCCCAGGTAGGATTTGCTCTGCCGCTGCAGTTGTCTGCAACCTTTGGCGAGGCAGGGCCGCGATACTTCGGTATCATCATGACGGTGAATGCCGTGGCGGTGACTCTCTTCACAACTTTTGTTCTCAATGCCACCCGAAAGATACCCCCGGTACTCACCGTCGCAATTTCAGGCCTCTTCTTTGCGGTAGGATTCGGGCTGTTGCACCGCTTTGACTCGTTTGCCGTCCTGATTGGGCTTACGCTATTGTGGACAATCGGCGAGATTCTTGGCGCCACCAACGCCTCGGCTTACGTCGCCAATCACGCGCCGATTACTCATCGTGCCCGCGTCAATGCCATCGCTCCCATCATTATGTACAGCGGTCAGGCGTTTGGCCCGCCGCTTGCAGGGCTGTTTATCGACCGCTTTTCGGTAGCGGGAATATGGCCGGTAACCCTCGTGTTGTCTATTGCCGGCGCAGGGCTTCTGCTCCTGCTTTTCCTCTTCGAGCGCCGGAAAGCTGTTAGACGGCGTGGCGGAAGTCATGCGGCAAGCCGCACGTCTCGAGGAGTAGACGGTTCGGCCGCTGTCCCGCCAAAAACCGAGCAGCCGAGCCAAGAATGACGTGTCGATGTGGTTCATGCGTGGAGGTGGACCGCTCAATCTTCAAAACAGCCCGGAACTCAAAAGAAAAACCGCCAGACCATGGGTCAATACCGCCGGTAGTAAACCAAATTGGGACCGCACTAAGCCGGCCAGAACTCCTTCCCAGAGGGCAAAAACAAGAAGGCTAATCCCTACGTTTGTAACGTTGAAGGCGAGAAAAACATGGCCGAAAGAGAAGAACACGCCTGAAATAAGGCCCGCCGGAACAGGTTTCATCTCCTCCTTGTCTGTCAGCCAGCCGTAAACGTATCCTCTGAACAGCACCTCTTCATACAGGTTCCCGGACAGGGCAATGAAAAGGACAAAGGGGAGAAGGGTATATGGTAAGGCGCCGCCCCGGCTTTCGATTGGAACCCCTGTTATGTAGACGAGAAGCAGCGGCAAAGCAGCTATGACAGCCCCGGCAATCCCTATCACGATTCCGAGCAATTTGCTTCCCTCGAACCATTTCACCCGTACCGAAAGCCCGGGAGAAACCCTCTGCATGAGCACCACAAACGCTATACTACTCACGCCTAGAACCAAGAGTGTAAGTGGATCATCAATGAATCGGATCCACAGGAAATTTTCATTCCCGATGCTCCAGAGTCCCAAGGGTGTCATAGCGTCTCTGGTGAATATAAAAACCGAAATAAAGATACATAAATGAAGAAGCGGATGAGCCTTGCGCAGCACGAGAAAAAGAACAACTGCGAGAACCAGGCCGGGAGCGAGCATCAACAGGTATTCTCCAAGAATCATGAAAAACCTCCCGCGTTATGATTTCCTTTTCTGATTGCCTTTGTGGGCATATTTGTGGCCCCCTACCTGTATCATCCCCGTCAGTGGCAGATCAGTTTGCCGGTCATCCGTGTTGGTGTACAAGCCACCGTCTCCGCCGCCGCGAATCGGCAGTTTGTAAATATTCGACATCCACGATTCTCCCGCCTTCATGTATCCCCACGCAGTATTTCCCGGGAGATCGTCAAATGCATAAAAACCGGTCGATGCCATGCCCAACGGCCCAAAGACGTGTTTTTTCATGTATTCGCGATACTTCATGCCGGTAATTCTTTCGATTATCACGCCCAGGAATACATAGCCACCATTCGAATAGGAGACGCGCGTGCCAGGTGAGAATTTCATCTTCTTCCCCTCAAAGAGCGGGAGATAATCTGATGGCGTTCCCAATTCACACCACGGAATATCGACTTTGAAATTGTCAAAATCGGTGACTACTTCCTCATCGTAATAATCGAAAATACCCGAGCTGTGATTGAGTAGCTGCTTGATGGTAGCATCCCGATGTATGTAGCTTGCGTTGGCGCCTATGATCTCGCCAACCGGAGTGGACAGTGTGAGCTTACCTTCTTCAAGGAGCGTTAATACGCCTGCGGCGGTGAATGTCTTTGTGCCAGATGCGATTCCGAACAAAGTCTTAGCATTATTTGCGACGGCGTTTGGTTTGTCCCGATAGCCAAAAGCTCCCTCGTAGTATGGTTCTTCTCCTCTGTAGATAGACACGACTCCTGAGAAATCGATTTTTTTCAAATGCTCGTCCAGTTGCTCTTTCAGTGTGCTGCTCATTGTTTCCTCCGCCAAATTGCATGATACCCCAAGAGGCAATTTCCGGCGACCGGGCGGCGCGCCTGTTCGTTATCCGCATATCCGGTTACATTGTTTGAATGAAAACGCGATGGACAGAGAACGTGACCGCGGAAAACGCCTGGAGCGAGTACCCGCGGCCGCAGTTTGTACGGAAGAACTGGATGAATCTAAACGGGACGTGGGAGTATGCGGTTAGGAAGAAATACCACCCAAGGCCCGATCGCTACCAGGGTGATATTCTCGTGCCGTTTTGTATCGAATCCGCGCTATCCGGCGTGCAGCGTACAATAGAACCCGGGGATCGTATCTGGTACAGGCGCCTGTTTGAAATACCAACCGATTGGCATGGAAAGAAAGTCATGCTCCATTTCGAGGCCGCCGATTACGCCGCATCGGTATGGATCAACGGGGCGGTTGTCGGCTCACACAGGGGCGCGTATGATAGGTTTTCCTTTGATGTAACCGATTATATTGCACGCAGCCGATCCTGTGAGCTGGATGTATGTGTCGATGATCCGACGAGCTTTGGCCCTCAGCCCCGGGGCAAACAGCAATCGGTGCAGCAACGAATATGGTACACACCGGTAAGCGGTATCTGGCAGACGGTCTGGCTCGAACCGGTGTCCACCGAGGCGCATCTGCAAGAAGTGAGAATAACTCCTGACATCGATACTGAGACAGTATCGATCATACCGATGCTGAACAAAGCGTTGAGACCCGGGTACAAAGTGGAAGTACGCGTATCATACAAAGGGCACGAGATCGCGGCGGCTGAATGTCTTGCAGACAGCGAGGTTGTTCTTGATATGCCCGAGCCCCGCTTATGGTCACCCGATGAACCTGTCTTGTACGATCTGGCGCTCACCCTGATGAACCCCCAGGGTGAGATAATCGATGAGGTTGCAAGTTACTTTGGTATGCGCAAGATCAGCCTCGGTTATGTGGGCGGAAACAAGCGGCTCTTCCTGAACAACAAGCCGCTCTTTCATTACGGCACCCTCGATCAGGGATGGTGGCCCGATGGTCTTCACACGCCGCCTTCGGATGAAGCAATGCAGTACGATATCGAAATAACAAAGAAGATGGGTTTCAACATGATCCGGAAGCACATAAAGGTTGAGCCCGACCGCTGGTACTATCACTGTGACAGATTGGGGATCCTGGTCTGGCAGGACATGTCTTCCGGTATGGTGGTGATACCCGAAGAGGGGCAGGAGCAGCCGGTGCACGTGCAGCATGTGCCGAGAGGTGGCGCTGATCTGCAGGTCCGGTCGGAGGACGCGGCCCAATTCGAATGGGAGCTCCGGCGGATGATCGATATCCACTATAACTCTCCGGCAATTGTTGTCTGGGTCCCCTTTAACGAAGGGTGGGGACAGTACGCCACCTGCCGGATTGCCGAGGCTGTCAAACGGCTTGATCCGTCACGGTTGGTGAACGCGGTAAGCGGGTGGGCCCTGCGCCCCTGCGGCGATATCTACGACATCCACTCCTACCAGGTTGAGGTGGATGTTCCGCCGGTATCGATTGACATGGCGTGTGCGGTTGGCGAGTACGGCGGCATCGGTTTCCCCATAGAAGACCATCTCTCCCACATTCCTGACCAAATTCACAAAAAATAGATTTTCTTATACCGCGGACCCA
>CAZHXC010000055.1:0-10693 GCA_964536145.1 uncultured Spirochaetales bacterium
CTGCAATGCCTGTCATATCCGATGGGCTCTTTCTTCTTCTCCTGCTCCTTCCGCAGAGTGTCAAGCCGCTCTCCGCTGCAATAGCATGGATAGGCGTAGCCTCCCGCCACCAGCTTATCAGCGTACTTTTTGTACGTCGGCTCGCTCCGATTGAATATACGGCGCGTACGGTCCTCCCTTATCAGGACCTTCATCCCATTCGATTCCCAGCCATTCCCAGATGTCGTACAGGTCCTGCATCGCTTCATCTGTAGTTCGGGCCTGATCGGTATCTTCTATCCGGAGAATAAATGAGCCGCTTGTGGACCGGGCAAAGAAATAATCAAAAAGCGCCGTCCGCACGCCGCCGATATGCTGGCGGCCCGTGGGAGACGGTGCGTACCGGACTCTTACCTTCATCGGGAACCTCTTGGACAACCGAAGGATAACCTAGTGATCCGAATCCTGTGGAACGGGATGGTTCTTATCGGTAATTGTATCAGCAGATTATACGGACCGCACGGGATACGGTCAAGCTGATGAGCCGCTTGTCAGTAATTCCAAATGTGGCGCATGACAATAGACGTGGAAACGAGAATCCCGTAGCACGTAACCCCCCAAATTCCAAAAGCAACACCAAAAGTGGCGTAATATGTTGCTCATGGGAGGAAATCATGTACCGAACGCATCGGACTCTTGTCCGCTCTAAGTGAGGTACATGATTTCCGCACTTTCAAGCGTTCTTCATGCGCCACATTTGGAATTGCCGGCCGCTTGTACGCGCCCATCAACGTCGCGCCGGCATATTCTCCACAAAGCAGTCGACGATTTCAGCGATATCGGGCCTGCCGCGTACGGAAAGCTCATAACTCACCGTTGCGACGGGTCGGCGGATCGAGATTACACGGTCAAGCTCAACAGGAGTTGCGATGAGGACCGAATCACAGGGGATCCGGTTAAGGGTTTCCTCGAGATCCGCAAGCTGGGCCTTTCCGTAGCCCATTGCCGGCAGCAGGCTTCCGATTTCCGGATACCTCTCGTACACCCCGGCGATAGTATTAACGGCAAACCGTCTTGGATCGATTATCTCCGCCGCCCCGAGCCGTTCGGCCGCGACAATTCCCGCGCCGTATTTCATGCTCCCATGGGTAAGGGTCGGCCCGTCCTCAACAACCACGACTCTCTTTCCTGTTACCAGCTCAGGCCGGTCACACACCACCAGCGAATCAGCCCTGACGACCTTGGCGCCGGGATTATATGCAGAAATATTTGATTCAACCAGTTCCAGGCCTTCCGGCGCGGCACTGTCGATTTTGTTTATGACGAGCACATCGGCACGCAGGAAGTTCGTCCTGCCCGGGTAGTAGGAGAGCTCATGTCCCGGTCTGTGGGGGTCAACAACAACTATTTCCAGACCGGATCTGAAAAACGGGGTGTCGTTGTTGCCGCCGTCCCAGAGAATAATGTCGGCCTCGGATTCGGCAATTCTCATCACTTCCGCGTAATCCACTCCCGCATAGACCACCCTGCCCCGCTTGACATGCGGCTCGTACTCTTCCATCTCTTCAATAGTGCAGCTGTATCTTTCAAAGTCCTCCGTAGAGGCAAAACGCTGTGCCTTCTGCAGCGAAAGATCACCGTAGGGCATGGGATGGCGGATCACCGCAACCTTATAACCGCGGTTTGTGAGCTCTTCAGCCACGGCGCGGCTCGTCTGCGATTTACCGCACCCGGTCCTTACCGCACATACCGAGATCACCGGAAGCCTCGAGTCGAGCATGGTCTTCTCGACAGAGGCAAGCCGGAACGAAGCGCCTTCCGCGAGTACCCGCGAAGCGAGGGACATGAGGTGATCGAAGGATACATCTGAGTACGAAAAAAGCACTTCGTCCACATGGTGCCGGTGAATCAACTCCGGCAGTTCATCCTCCGGAAAGATTGGTATACCTTCAGGAAAACGCGGCCCCGCGAGCTCAGGCGGATATCTGCGACCGTCGATATCGGGAATCTGGGCGGCCGTAAACGCAACCACCTCGATTTCAGGATTATCTCTGTAGAGGACGTTGAAATTGTGAAAATCACGCCCCGCTGCACCACAGATAATAACGCGTGTGGTGACGGGCGCAGGCCCGGGCTTACCAGCATGTGCGGTCATCGGCTCCTCTCCCGGCTTTTTTGTGTTGCCAAAGCCTGTCCATACCGATATGTAAGAATATGATCCATCTCGAGAGTAGTATCAAGATATACTGGGATCTTGTAGTCCTCGTCGTCACCATCTTTACAGCGATCGTTATTCCGTATGCGGTGGTCTTCGAAACCACAGACGCCGTCCTGGCGGTCATCGCCACAATACTGTCCACCGTGATTTTTATTGCCGATATCTTCGTATCGTTCAACACCAGCTTCAACTACCAGGGGAAGGTCATCAGCAATAAACGGGAGGTTGCGTATCGTTATCTGAGAGGCTGGTTTTCCGCCGATCTAATAGCCGCTCTGCCCATCGGTTTTATCCTGACATTCGTGGTAGTGCCCGATGGAAGCGCGATCCATCTTCTGCGGATTCTGGCGCTCGTCAAACTCTTCCGGGTTTCAAGGACGCTGCAGCGGGTAGGCGGCATCAACATAAACCCGGCAATCCTGCGGCTCTTTCTTCTCGTATTCTGGATCCTGCTTGCTGCCCACGTGATTTCCTGCGGCTGGGTTTTCCTGAATGAAGTTCCCGCGGATATGCCGCATCATACTCGATACATCAGAGCCTTCTACTGGACAATAACCACCCTTACCACAATCGGGTACGGAGACATTACGCCGCAAGGGATCAATCAAACCCTCTATGTCATCCTCATCGAGATCCTCGGCGCCGGCATGTACGGTTTGGTCATCGGTAATATCGCCAACCTCATCGCAAACATCGATATCGCGAAGACCCAGTACAAGGAAAAGCTCGACAAGATAAACACCTTTCTAAAGTACAGAAATATTCCGCACGACCTACAAAAAAAGATAAACGATTATTACAACTATCTCTGGGAGAGCCGGCGGGGATACGACGAGTCATCGGTTCTCGGAGACCTGCCGGGACCTCTCAAGGAATCGGTCGCGCTCTTCCTCAATAAGGATATTATTGAAAAAGTACCGATATTCGAATCCGCGAGCAAAGATCTGATAAAAGATGTGGTGATGAATATGGAACCGGTGGTATTTACACCCGGTGACTACATTGTACGCGCAGGCGAGGTGGGTTTTGACATGTACTTCATTAGCCGCGGGCGGGTGGATGTGATCTCTGCCGATGAAAAGGCCCACTACGCCACCCTCACCGCGGGACAGTTTTTTGGCGAGATAGCCCTTCTTCTGAGCATGCCGAGAACCGCCACCATAAAGGCAACCGAGTACTGTGATCTCTACAGGCTCGACAAGGAGACCTTTGACAGGATCCTCACCCGGTATCCGGACTTCATGAACAACATTCAGGAGCTCGCAGAGAAGAGGAAAGCGGAGATCGAAGCGAGAGTAGAGAAACAGAAAAACGATGATGAGTCATAACCTTTTCTCTTCTCCCGGGAGATACCGCGGTCTTACGTTTTCCATCGCCCTGAATAGGGAATCCCGGACGTAATCCCCTTCCCGGCACAGATAATCGAGAGATTTGCGGATCTCCTTTCGTTGTGATGACTCTCCACAGACGCACACTGAAGTGATACCTGCATATCCGAGCTCTTCCACCGCGTTTACGATTTCTTTCTCATGCACGAGTGAAAGAGGACGGATAATCGTAAAGGGCAATCTATCGTATCTGAATACCGGCAACATCGTGGAAATCTCGGATTTGTACATCATGTTCATCAGAAGGGTCTCGAGGATATCATCCATGTGATGACCAAGAGCAATTTTCGATATGCCCTGGGCTTCTGCATATTTCAGAAGCTCCATGCGTCTCTGGGTGGCGCACCAGTAGCAGTTCATCCTTCTTCCCGGTGCAAGACGCGAACGTAATGAAAGATCGACGGTATCGAGCTCCACACCCAGGGCGGCAACCGCATCGCTGAACTCGGTCCAGTGAGTATGCGGTGAGATGTCGGTATTCAGGTGAAGCGCCTTGATGCGGTATTTTACCGGGACTTTTTTCTGCTTCTCCACAAGATAATGCAGAAGGAGGAGCGAGTCCTTGCCCCCGGAGACGGCTACGAGAACGGTTTCCCCGTTCTCGAGCATGCGGTATTCTCCGAGCGCTTTGCCCATCTTCTTTGAAACTATGGAAGCGTATCTATCCATCAAGGAGGCCTTCAGCGCGCCACAGGGATCACGCCGGCTTCGCGCCGTTGTCCCGGCTTAGTGCGAACCTGGCCCGGGTTTCTTTGCCAGAGAGACGGTACCAAGATTTATAAACCCGTCGTTCCGGAAATCGAGCCGGGCCGAAAGCTCCGCCTCGGTCTTTGCGGTATCTTCGAGGACGAACCGCTCATAGCCGTCACCTTCAAACACCACCTCGAGGTCAAACTCTTTCTTTTTCTCTTCATCACGGATAGGGGCAGGGAGGAAGCTGAAGTAACCGAGCGCCGCGGCGCTTGTGGTGTAAGGATTTGTCCAACCGCTGCCCGCCTGCGGGGCCATTTCTCCGTCAACCAGCAGGGAAATACTGATTCCCGGCGCCGGTTTCCCGTCATTGCGATCCACCACCCTTCCAATCAAATACGGAATATTGTGCCAACGGGGTTCGATACGATCATCGAACTCCTCCTCTTCCGGCTGAAACTCGTTGCTCGCCGGAGATAAGCGGCGCTCCTTTATCACATCCACCGCGGTATTTATCAGCAGCAGAAGTTCTACAAGACTTCCCAAATTCGCCTCGTTCCCGTCATCGAGCATACAATCGGCCATCAACCTGGTAAATCCACGCTCGCTGACGATGTAGCGCGGCGGAAGACGGTTCAACACATAGGCCGCGGTATCGAGGAGGAGTCCCTTGCTGAACTCCACGTCCGGTCTGTCCTGCAGTACGATTTCAGCGACATGAAGAACGAGGTCTTCCTGGTAATTCACCAGTTTCATGGATCAACCTCCACCTGAGATGTTCCGGGGGGCGGGATCTGTTCCGGAAGATCCTGCTGCTCATAGGTATTCAGGAAATCAGCAAGCGCGTGGAGCGCCTCTGTGATAATATCAACCGGCGGAAGAAAGACGACCCTGAAATGATCGGGCTCCGGCCAGTTGAAACCGGTACCCTGGACAAGCAACACCTTTTTCTCCCGTAAGAAGTCCAAAACAAAGCGTTCGTCACTCGATATATTAAACTTCTTAATATCGAGCTTTGGAAAGCAGTAGAGCGCCGCCTGAGGCTTGACGCAGCTTACTCCCGGTATCTCCTGTAGCAGTTGGTAGCAGGCGTCACGCTGCTCTCTCAATCTTCCACCGGGTGCTACCAGGTCATCTATGCTCTGATAGCCGCCGAGGGCTGTTTGGATCGCGAACTGCCCCGGCACATTGGCGCAGAGCCTCATATTTGCAAGGATATTCAGTCCCTGTATGTAATCAGATGCCGATGAGAGGGCACCGGTGATGGTCATCCAGCCGGACCTGAAGCCCGCCGATCTGTACGATTTTGACAGGCCGTTAAACGTGACAAATAACACGTCATCGGCGAGAGACGCTATCGATGTGTGCCCGGCTCCGTCATAAATAACCTTATCGTAAATTTCATCGGCATATACGATTAAGTCCTTCTCCCTGGCAACGGATACCAGAGACTCCAGGATCTCACGGGGATAAAGGCTCCCGGTGGGGTTGTTCGGATTGATAACCACAAGGGCTCTGGTACGATCGGTGATTCGCTTGCGGATGTCATCGACATCCGGATACCAGTTTGCCTGTTCATCACATCTGTAGTGGACGGCTGTACCGCCGGAGAGGTTGACCGCGGCCGTCCAGAGAGGGTAATCGGGCATCGGGACGAGCACCTCATCACCGGTGTTCAGCAAACCCTGCATCGCCATGACGATCAGCTCGCTTACACCGTTCCCGAGGAAAATATGCTCGATCTCCGCATCATAGATACCCTTTTGCTGGCAGTACTGCATAACCGCTTTTCTCGCGGCAAACAGGCCCTTTGAGTCGCTGTAGCCTTCCGCATTGTGCAGATTGATGATCATGTCGTGGACTATTTCATCAGGGGCATAGAGGCCAAACAAGGCGGGATTCCCGATATTGAGCCGAAGAATGATGCTTCCACCGGCCTCCATGCGCTTTGCTTCTTCGAGAACGATACCACGTATGTCGTAGCACACATCCTCGAGCTTGGCGGACTTCTGGATCTTTCTCATCCGGTTGGCGCCTCTATAAACCGCTGCTTTGGCATCTCGCACATACGAAAGACCCCGATCCTGTAATGACGCACGTTCTTGGCGTTCGTCCGAAAGGTGGGTTTTTTGATGTGCCCTAATGTATCCATCTTCCTCCGTCCATCCGGCCCGCTCCCTCGCCAAAGAGCCATTCGGTGGCCTCTTCGATGAGCTTCTGCAGCACAACGACCTGGATGCTGCTTCTGCTGCGTGCTATCTCTTTCTCCCACTTTTCCCGGCTGAACCGGTCGAGAAGCTTTTGCCTTTTCTCCTCTACAAGAGCAAGACCTTCCTCTTTCGGCTCGATCGATTGAAGCAGGTATATGGACAGAAGCGCGAGTACCGGCTCGAGTTTCTCCCTGCAAAGCGCGGTGAGCGTCTCTTCCGCCTCCCGGGTATCGCCATTGAGAATGCGGGCAAAAGCGTAATTCCACCGCAACCAGGCGCCCTCAGCGCCTTTCAGGTACGTGAACTCAGAAAAATACCGTACCATCTCCTCGGGATCGTTTCGCAGCAGGTATGGTACGCCAAACACAAGCGCGAATTTTGGTACGAGCTTTGGTCTCTGCTCCCGAATGAAGTTCTCGAGCTTTGCAATGGATTCGAGATCCGATCTCACCAGATAGGCGTTCGCTAGTATTTTCACCTGTTGACCTATAATGATTTTCTTATTGTAGATCCGATGTTCGAGATGAGCGATTAGCGCCGGCCAGTCCTCCCGCTCGAGCAGGGTAAACAATTTCCAATTCACTATGAAATAGGTGTTCAGCAGACCAATGATAACGAGAAAGAGTACCGGCAGACCCCAGTTACGACTCCAGAAACTCTTTGCGAAGTCCAGATCCAGCATGATGAGCGGCATAAAATATATGGCGAGAAACGATACGATAATAACCAGGTTGAATAAAATAAAGATTATTTTGAATCTCATAACGGACAACAGTGTAATCTCTTTGCATCTGCGCGTCCACACCGCCGGTTACTCTCTTCCAGGATGTTTTTTTTATAGTTGATAAGCAAGCTGTTATTTATGTAATATTGGTATAAATGAAAGAGATAGCTGTGAAAGATCTCAAGCCGCAGACCTACTTCACCGAGCCGGTATACCTGGACGAAAGCTATATACTTCTTGCCGCGGACGTACCTACCACCACCGATCTGATAAAACGGCTGTTATCCTGGGGATACCGGATTGTGTATACCGATGGTGAGCCGACCCAGTCTGCCAAAGAGATTGCAACAGAATCGTCTTCCGGAGAGATCGCCCATTCCCTCGAAGAAGAAGAGCGGCAGACCAGAGCGGGTGCCTATTTCAAGTCCGTCGTAGAGTTTCTGGAAAAGGCTTTTTCGGTGTATCGGGCAAGAGAGGAACTTCGAATCAGTGACTTCGCAGATACCGTAAAAACCATGATAAGTGAAATTAGGGCAAACCGGCAATTCATCCTGAACCTCGAAGGAAGCAGCGCCGACGCCTCGTCACATGTCATCACCCATTCTGCAAAGACCGCCATTCTCACGCTGGCTATAGCCGATTATCTGAAGATGCCCCCGTTCAAACAGATCGACCTGGGAACCGCCGCGCTTCTCCACCAGATAGGTCTCCTGAAAATACCTGAATCGGTATATCTGTCAAAGAAACCTCTTGCACCATCGGAAAAAAAATTGCTCGTCGCCCATCCGGTTCTTGGTTTTAGAATTCTTCGCGCCGCATCCTTCCCGGCGACGGTGTGTCAGGCAGTTCTCGAACACAATGAACGTCTTGACGGGAGCGGGTTTCCCAGACGATTAACCGGCGACAAAATATCTCTTTATGGAAGAATTATCGGCGTAGCGAGCTCATACAACGCAGCCACTTCCAAAAGACCGTATAAACCGGCAATAGACGGCCACTCGGGTCTCCTGGATCTGCTGAAAAATGCAGGGAAGAAGTACGACGAAAAAATTCTTGCCACAATGGTCTACATCCTATCGCTGTATCCGATAGGTACCCATATCGTGATGTCAAACGGCGCCCTCGGGACGGTAGTTCAGTCCAACCATGAGGACCCGAGGCATCCGGTGGTGAAACTGCTCGTGGATGAAAACGGGACCCCATACACAAACCCGCCTGTGGTGCATACCAGAGAAGGCGACGAGGTGGTAATCTCCAGGCCTATGAACGCAGATGAGATCGCCAAGCTGGGGGTTTGAGTAACCGCACCGTGAGCGACGATCAAAACGGACATGTCCACGTTACCTTTCCAAGCGGGAGTACTCAGCGGGTACCCTACGGGGTACGGGTAGTCGAGCTTCTCGAGCACCGGGAGTTTGACGACATCCGGCAGGAGGCCGTAGGCGGGCTTGTCAATAATGAAATAGTGAGTCTGACATTCAAGGTAGAAGTCAACACCAATTTCAAGCCCGTCACACTCGGTAGCGAAGAGGGGGCGCGGATCTACAGACGGTCGCTCTGTTTTCTTCTGAACGCGGTCACCACTGATATCTTCCCGGATAGACGTCTTATCATAGGCCACTCCCTCGGAGACGGTTATTTTTTTCATTTCGACGAGGACTTCGATGTATCGGAGCAGGACGTATCGCTTCTCGAGAGTCGTATGAAGGAGCTGGTAGACGCCGATTTACCGATAGCGAGAAGGGTACTTTCCTACGACGATGCTCTCACCTATCTGAAGGAAACCGGAAACCATTCCGCCGAACAGCTCCTCGGTCATCTCAATTTTTCAAAAGTAGCGGTGTACGAAAGCGCAGGCTTCCGGGATATCGCTCACGGCCCGCTCGTACTCCGTACAGGTATGCTTAAGTATTTCACGCTCACCGTGTATCCGCCCGGATTCCTTCTGCGGTTTCCGGCGGTAAAAACACCCCACACTATAGACCCGTTGAAGGAACATCCTGTGGTATTCTCGATTTTTCAGGAGTACAAACGTTGGGGCAAAGTGCTGGGAGTCAGTAACGCCGGGCAGCTGAATGACCTGATAAGGAGCGGTGAGTTCAAGGAGTTCATCCAGATCGCCGAGGCGCTTCATGACAAGAAGATTGCGGAAATAGCAAATGCCATACACCAGATGAACGTTCAGCTGGTACTCATCGCAGGCCCTTCCTCCTCGGGCAAGACTACCTTTACAAAGAAACTGTCGATCCAGTTGCAGGTGCTCGGGTACAATCCGGTCTCTTTATCCGTCGATAACTACTTTTTACCACGGGATCAGACACCCAGGGATGAGAACGGTGAGCTCGATTTTGAGACAATTGCGGCGCTGGATATCGATCTATTCAACGATCACGCTTCGGTTCTCCTTGACGGTGGCGAGGTTGAAATGCCCTCTTTTGATTTCAAGCTCGGTATATCGAAACCCTCGGGCAGATCGCTAAAGCTCGATAATCGCGGTATCATAATCGTGGAGGGCATCCACTGTCTGAATCCACGGCTCACCTACAGAATTACGTCTCAGAATAAGTTCTCGATCTACGTATCGGCGCTTACTCAGCTCAATATCGATGATCACAACCGTATACCCACAACGGATGTCCGGCTATTGCGACGGATGGTAAGAGACCACCAGTTCAGAGGGTATAGTGCTGTGGAGACCATAAAGCGATGGCCTTTGGTTCGCATGGGAGAACGGAGAAATATTTTTCCCCACGAGATACATGCGCAGGTGGCGTTTAACTCTTCCCTCGATTACGAGCTCGCAATCCTGAAAGGGTACGCAGAGCCGCTTCTCAGCACAATCAAACCATCGGATCGGGAGTACGGTGAGGCGGTGCGGCTCAGACATTTTCTCGAGAACTTCATCATGGTACCTTCGTCATTTACTCCGGATTACTCAATTCTCAGAGAGTTCATCGGAGAGAGTGGTTTCTCTTACTAACAGTCTTTCACGGTGTGTACGGTCATTCGAGCTGTTTTTTCACCATACCCAGCAGATTGGCGTTATCCCCGATGAACATGAGCCCGAATCCACTCTCGGTAATCGCTTCCTCTGAGCCGAAGGTTCGAGCGGACCTTACGACTCGTGCGTTGCCTTCGTAGAGGTGCTTCTTTCCGCGGTCCACGATTACGGAGAGCTCCTCTCCAAGATCAAAAAGCGAGAGATCATCGGTTGAGATAAACACCCCCCCTTCTGAGAGGTCCCGGGATACAAATTGCATGAGCGAATACCCCCCGGCCGGAAGTTCCTTCCTGACATAGGTTGTCAGGCGAAGAGGTTTTCTCAGACTGCCGCGTTTGTCTCCATCAGCCACTGCGACCTCCATGATGCATCGAGGATTCCCATCAGGGCGCCTCTGTAAACCGCTGCTTTGCCATCCGGCACATACGAAAAATCCCTCTCGTGTAATGACTTAGGTTCTTGGTGCTCCTCTGAAATGTGGGT
>CAZHXC010000056.1:0-8015 GCA_964536145.1 uncultured Spirochaetales bacterium
GTGCGGAATGATAAGCAAAACCGTAATGACGGCCAGTATCGCACTCATGACCACTACAGGTAGAAAACTCATGTCCAGCTACTCCTTATAGATTGACAACCCCGGCAAAACCGAGAAAGGCGAGGGCCAAAATGCCCGAAATAACCATGATGATTCCCGGTCCTTTCATTCCGCTCGGGATCTCTCCAATAAGCTTCAACTTCTCGTTTATTGCCGCGACAATGACGATAGCCACGATCCAGCCGACCGCGGAGCCGAAGGCGAATATGATCGACGTCAGGTAATCGTAGTCGCGGATTACCATAAACAGTGAAACCGCGAGTACGGTACAGTTGACGGTTATGAGCGGAAGAAAGATACCAAAGGCCGCCTGAAGCGGCGGGAAAAAGCGCTCCATGATCATTTCAACGAGCTGTACACTCGCTGCAATAACGATGATGAAAACGATGTAGTAAATCAGCTCGGTACCGGTCGGCACGAGGATGAGATTGTAAATCGGCCAATTGATAACAGCTGTCAGTGTAACAACAAAGATGACGGCAAAACCCATGCCTGAAGCTGTCCGGAGACTCTTTGACAGCGAGATAAACGGACACATGCCCAGGAGGTAGGTGAGCGCCATGTTGTGAGTAAGTATTGCTGCTGCAAAAACCGTGAGTAATGTCAATGCCATACCTAACTCCTTAATCCGATTCCATGCCGGTGATTGTCCGGGAAATCCAGATGAACAGGGCCAGAACGAAGAACGCCCCCGGCGCCATCGCCATGACAACCCACGGTGTAAATCCTTCGGGGAGCACGGCAAAGCCGAGGAGTGTTCCAAAACCCAACAGCTCGCGGACGACGGCAATGACCGTCAGCGTGAAGGTATATCCGAGCCCGTTTCCCAGCGCGTCTATCAACGACTGCCCCAGGTTGTTCTGCACGTAGAAGGCCTCCGCACGCCCCATGATGATACAGTTCGTGATGATGAGACCGACATAGGGACCTATCGAATCACTGATTGTGGGGAAGTAGGCCTGGAGGAACTTATCGACGATGATAACGAACGAGGCAATAACAATCATGTACGTGATGATCCTCACCCGCATGGGAACCAGATGTCGCAATGTCGAAATAATGAGGGCCGTGGCCAGCAACACAAATGTCACACCGGCGCCCATCGCAAGGGCGTTCTCCACCCGGTTTGAAACCGCAAGGGCGGAACAGATACCGAGTATCAGAGAGAAAATCGGGTGGTCTCTCCACAGCCCGTTGAGGAAGGTTTTGTAGCCCTCCGTTTTTTTCAGATCTTTGATTGCCATCAACCGCCTCCTAATGCGTTCAGGTAGCGTGAATGTTCGGCGTTGAGGATATTGATGAAGGCTTTGCTCGACATCGTGGCCCCTGAAATTGAGTCAATTTCGTTTTCTTCATCCGCCGATCCGGGAGACACCATCTCGAGCTCCGGGGCAAAACGCTTGTCTTTGAACTCTTCGAGGTATTCTTTTTCAGCTATCCGGCTACCGAGACCGGGTGTCTCTTCCTGTTCCATGATGGTGAGCCCGGCAATCTTCTTGAGATCCGGATTCATGGCAATGATTCCCCGTATCGGTCCCCAGAGCCCGGAACCCTCGTAAGGAAGGGCGTAATTGCCGTTTGCGGCAATATAGTAAGCGGTTCCGTTCTCTTCCGCGGTCTTCACGTTATTCGAAAATGCCTGCTCGATGTTCTCATCGTTGTACGGTATTTCGAGGGCTTTCAGAACGCTGGATTTGAGCCGTAACTCGGCGTTTTTTTCGATTCTTGGTGCGGTAAAACCGTCCACCCCCACCAGCGCGGTGGTGAGTATGCCTCCCAAAATCAGCACAAAGAGGACCATCATGAGTTTTTCTTTCATTGTTTGGCCGTCCTGTATTTCGCTTTGAGTACAAAGTGGTCAATGAGCGGTGATAGTGCGTTCATAAAGATAATGCTGAACATAACTCCTTCCGTGTATCCGGAAAACGACCGGATGATAACGGTAATCAATCCGCAGAGAATCCCAAAGATTAATTTGCTTTCGTGATTGAAGGGCGAAGTCACCGGGTCGGTCGCCATAAACATCGCGCCAAAGAGAAGACCGCCGCCGAGCAACTGGAACAGCGGTGGTGCAATCACATCGGGCGCTATCAGATTCCCTATCCATGAAAACAGAGCTACTGAGCCGAGATAGGTAAGAGGAATTCGCCATCCGCCCACCTTCGTGAGCATCAGAAATATGCCACCGGCAATCACACCAATTCTGAACACCTCACCCACGCATCCTGCAACATTGCCGAACATGAGATCGGTAAGATTCGTCAATTCTCCCGCGGTCCGGAAGTTAGCCAGCGGTGTGGCGGTGGTAATCGCATCGGAAAAGGGCTTTTGCCACGACGCTGACATGATCTGTGGAAACGCGATGGTGATGAAGAGCCTCCCCACGAGCGCCGGGTTGAAAATGTTGCGCCCGGTTCCGCCAAACACCTCTTTGCCAAAGAAGACTCCCACCGCACAGCCTACTGCCACTACCCAGAGCGGAGTCGTCGGGGGGAGGATCAGCGGGAAGATCAATCCGGTAACGAGGAACCCCTCTTCTATCTCCCGTTTGCGGATGAGCGCAAAGGCGACTTCCACAATTCCTCCCGCCACATATGAGACGAGGATCATGAGCAGCACACGCCAGCCGAAGAGCACAACCGCGGACACCGTAGACGGCAGCAGGGCAATAATAACCACGGACATATACCGCTTGATTTCGATATTATCGACGACGTGGGGGGCCCCGGCCGTAACTTCGGTGGGCCCGAAAATAATCCCCTCCAGGGTCTCGAATATGGCGGCAAACGGCTTGAGAAGCTTGTTCTTAGGCGCCGCATGGAGCAGTGAATGGAGGGCCTGTTGCAAAGATTCCTGTAACTTCTTCATGTATCAGATTCCCTTGAGTGTAAATTGAGCTTTGATTTCTTCCTCGTTTCCCAATCCTTCATCCCGCAGCATCTGCTTCCCTTTCTTCATAAGCTCAGCGAGGGGGATTTTAGACGGACAAACATAGGTGCAGAGATTACACTCTATACACTTGAATATGCCAAACTGCACGAGTGATTCTTCTATTATTTCTCGCAGGACATAGCGATGAAGCAGATTCGGCTGAATGCGCACCGGACAGGCGTCTGCGCAGAAGGAACACGAAATACAGGCACGACCCTCCCCGTGGATATTCGTGTCGAGCTTCTTCTCTACCGGAAGCAGGGAGGACGGGAATGTATTTGAATAGGAATCTTTGAACAAACCCGGCGTGGCAAACGGGACGAGGCCCGTTGTTCGTGCTTCAGGGATCGCGTAGAGCGCCGAGTCTTGAACCGTCACAGGCAACGACGGGTCTTCGACGGTTTCACCGGTGAGGAGACTGTTTCTCACAAACCGGTACTCCCTGTCGGTTTTGCCGTATTTCTCTATCACCGTATCCCATGGCGTTCCCACGGGCACCTCTATGTGGAGGTTTCTGCTGAATCCGGTGCCCCCAAGAGCGATTACTCTTGAGATTACCGGCATGCCCGTTGTCACCGCCTCATACACCGCCAGCACGGTTTGAACGCTCAGCACAACCACACCGATGTTGATGGCGCTGAATCCGTACGGAAAACCGCCGCCGGTCACTTCCGGTACGAGCATCTCATCGAACCCTTGCGGGTACTTGTTGCTGACAGGGAGCAGGCTGATGCGCTCATCCGGGAGCAGATGTGCATAAATTCTCTGCAGCAGCTCCTTACTGTCGATGCTTACCGCCACGGTTACACGCGAACGGGAGTACACCTTCCCCAGAATGCGGAGACCTTCGAGGAACGACTCTATCCCGTCTTCAGGAAGCAGGACCGCATCCGCGAAAGGCAGCAGCTCATCAGATGTCACCCTGATGATGATGTGTTCAATCTCTTCCGGCGCCACAGCCGACTGTCCATAGCGAGTTGGCAATGCGAACCCGTCGAGAGATGCCGCGCCGGAGTTATAGATATACCCCTCGATTGAACCTGCTTCCCGGTTCCGCCAGTCGATATCGGCGCCATTGAGTTTCTCCACGGCATCTTTCCCAAATGCATACTCCGGTTTTTTTTCGATCACCACCGCCGGCATTTTCGAGATCTCTACAACCGTACCGTCCACCGGCGAATGAACCGGACCGGTACCGATCAGCTGTCCCGCCCGCACTTCTTCTCCGGTTTTGACAGACGCCTCGGTCTCACCGTCGGGTCCTCCATGGAGGGGTATGCTGACTCTTTCCGGTGCATCCGCCGGAACGATCGTCTCTTCAGGCGTTCCTCTGAAGTGCTTGAATAGATATCCGCCCTTGAATGTTCGTTTTGTCTTTGTCATCTAACTGCTCTTAGCCGAATTTCGGAATGGGTTTGATTATGGAACGCCTATCTTTTTATAGCACATGCGGATATGTGTCAATGATAGATAGCTGACAAAAACGCTCAGGGAGCACGGAGTACTGCTGCAGGGCCAATTCCAATGTTTCATAGCTTGCGAAAAGCCCGTCCGTGAAATCCGCCGCCTACCACTTTGCATTAATCGACTCAAATTCGCTATGATATGAAGAAGATTCCTAAAGGAGATTTGAAATTGGCAAAACTGAAGATTACCGAAACCGACAGACGTATCGTCGAGGTGGAAGTTCGTATCGTATACAGGGATGAAAAGGAAGAACGGCGTACACTCGACGGGCCCCCGTACTCGCTTGAGATTGAAGCAAATACGCAGCGAATCGTTTTTTCAAACGACGTGTACGGCGAGGTTGAAAGCGATATGAACCTCGAGTGCGGAGATATCCACGGGAACGTCAGCGTTGGCGCGGATATCACCTGTTCCAATCTTTCCGGCAATATAACCGCAGGAGGCGACGTTACCTGCGAGAGCGTCAAAGGCGATATACAGGCAGGCGGCGATGTAAACTGTACGGAAATAAAAGGCACGGTTGTCGCGAGCGGAGAGGTGAACGCGGAAGATCTGGATGATGAGGACGATGATTTTGATGAGGAATTTGACGAAGAGTTTGACGATTTCGGTTTTGACGGAGAAGATGACGATCTCTAGTAGCTGACCACCCGGTCCACACCGGTCCCGCTTGCACCGCGCGGACTGACGCCGCCGCAAGCCCCGCCGGGGGGCGTACGCGCAGTATGAATGTTGTCAATTCGCCAATACTGCACTACAATGTTTGAGAGCTATTATATATAAAAAATAAACTGGAGAAAATGGTGATCGAAAGCAACATTCGTGCAATTAGATACCAGATCCAACGCCGGGTTGCATTAGCGAGCTCAATTGCCGTCACCTTCCTGGTTGTACTGAACCTTGCCGTCGGCTTCACCGTCCGGGATTTGGCGCCGGTGGAGTTGCTGTTTCATCCGTCGATATTGGTGCTGCTTGCTTTGGCCGGGCTCTGCCTTATTACTTCTCTCAAAGACCTGGTCATCTTCCGTGTTATTCATGTTGTCATATTCCTCGGCTACCCGCTGGCGGTTATTCTCGTCAACGAAGAGTCCCCGTATGATATCAGCTTCCTTACCTGGTCAATCTACGGGCTCATTCTTTGCATCCAGTACCGGCTGCTACAGAAGCGGCTCATTCACTTTATAGTAGCCTATATGTTTCTGTTCGCTACCGTGAAGATTGTCAGGAGCGTCGGCTATCCTGAGTTTACTTTCCATGCCGCAATTGGCGCGATGGTACTGCTCTCGCTTTTTGTCTATCTCTTTTGGGTGGTGTTTGCTAAGGAGCTGCGTGAGTACATGCGGGCAAACGACATGCTTGAAAAGGAACGGAACTCCAATCTGATATTCGTCAAATTTGGAAAGAACATCGCAGGCGTGGTACACAACATGAAATCCCTTATGATGTCCTTCTCAGGATACAGCGATCTTATCGATGTACATGACCCTGAGAGCATACAGCGAATTGTAGATCTGCAGAAGAAAGCGTCAGACCAGATGCTCGGGATGATCAATAATTTCATGACCGCGGTTCGCTCATATCAGAAAGATGAAATCTCACTTGTTGACCTGAACGTGCTCGCCGCAAGCTCGGTCGAGATATCGAAGGGTAATCAGCTGCTGAGAAATCGCAGCAAAATTCACCTCGAGCTTGAAGCTGCGGATGCCGTGGCCGCGAAACCGATGGAAATCATGCAGATAATCGACAACCTGGTAAAAAACGGCGTTGAGTCGATGATGGAAACGGACAGGTACGACTTGTACGTGAGAACCGGGAATTGTGACGGGAAGGTGTATCTACAGGTCGAAGATAGAGGGACGGGAATCGACTTCTGTCGCGATTGTGCAAAACGTGATTGTATGAAGTGCAGTAAATTCGCCATAGGAAAATCAACCAAATCCGGCGGGACCGGAATCGGCATAGTGTTTGTTCGGGAGATACTGAAAGAGATGGCGGGTGAGATGAAAATTGAATCGGAACCGGGGCGGGGAACAACCGTCACTCTCTATTTTCAGCCCGCGCATGTGAAGGAACTCGAGCGTTTGGAGGCTTGATATGGCGGAGTACGATAGGTTTTTGTCGCTTGCGCGGCGTATCCTGAAGGGCTCAAGGGACAGGACGGAGGATGAGGTTATGACCAAGCTTCACGATGCTTTTGTCTCCTGCATCCCTGAGTTGCCGGACGATCTCAAGCACGATATCGCGTATCACTTTGAAAATGTCACCACGGGCGCCTCGCAGTATACGGAAAAACTCAAAGAGATACTCTATCTGTTTGAGCAGGAGTATGACCGGGTGGAGGAAACCTTTAGCCGGGATGACTGGGAGTATCTCAAGGACGTCGTCAACGATTTTGCGCTTGACATAGAGCAGCAAAGGCTCACCTACATCATGCAGCGCATTACCTCGCGCGGTGTATTCGACTAGCTCAAAGCGGCGCAGATTGCATCGACTACGTCTCTGGTGTTTGCCGTGCCACCAAGATCCCGGGTGAGTATTTTCCCATCCGCCAAAAGCGTCTCGGTGACGCGCTCTATCCTCTTCGCGGTTTCCGCAAGGTATGAGTCTCCGTGCTTTTCAGAGAGCCAGTCGAGCATCAACGCGCCGGAGAGGATGGTGCCTGTCGGGTTGGCGATTCCCTGACCGGCGATGTCCGGCGCCGAGCCGTGGGCCGCCTGGAAGTAGCCGTAGGTATCGCCGATCTCCGCGGTAGGTGAAAGTCCCAGTCCCCCAACGGTAGCCGCCGCAAGATCGGAGATGATATCACCAAACATGTTTTCGGCGACAATCACATCGTAGTGGGACGGGCGGGTTACCATATAAGCGGTGAGGGCGTCCACATAGGCATATTCCAGTTCCACTTCGGGATAATCTTTCGCCACGCCCGTGCAGACCTTGCGAAAAAAGGCCATCGATCTGAGCACGTTTGCCTTATCGCATACGGTCACCCGGCGTTTTCCGTCTTCCGGTGCGCCGTTTCTTTTCATCGCAAGCTCGAATGCCACCCGCGCGATCCGCTCGGTCCCTTCCCGGGTGATGATCATCGTATCAGTCGCGGCTACGTCCCGGAGGATCGTTCCTCCACCTCTCGATGCGTAGAGCCCCTCAACATTTTCACGCAGGACTACATAATCTATATCGCCGGGTCCCGGGTATCGCAAGTGCGACGTGGTGCCGGGGAAGAGTTTCGAGTACCGGATATTGGCGTATAAGTCCAGCCTTGTTCTCAACACCAAACCAAAATCCATGCCTACTTCCGTACCGTCAGGATAGACGGCATCGGGCAAACCCGCCGCGCCGTGCAGTATCGCGTCCGCGTCGAGACAACCTTTGTATGTTTCATCCGGAAGAGCAACCCCCGTCTCTTTATACGTCCCGGCGCCGCCCTGATATTCGATAAAGTTCAGCACCGGTTTCTCTTTCACCGCGGTTTTCAGCACTTCGACGGTAGCGGCGCACACTTCCGGCCCTATTCCGTCTCCGTGTATGACGGCGATATCGTATGTTTTTTCACCTTG
>CAZHXC010000056.1:8025-10622 GCA_964536145.1 uncultured Spirochaetales bacterium
GCATTTTGCAGACCTCTTTTTGAAGTTTCCCGATGATAGGTGGCTATGAGCCAGGATGTCAACAAGCCCGCCCGCTTGTAACACGTTCCTCAACCGATATATCATGCCGGAAACCCGCTTGTGAGAACAACCGTAGGAGAGCAGCGACCCTATCCATGACCAAAACTCAAGTAAAGCCAAAATACATAATAACATATGGAGCCATGCTGGTGATACTGGTGGTATTCAGCGTGGTCTCACCGTCAGAACCGCTGACTACCGTGGGAATGAGGGCAATAGGTATCTTTTTGGCGACGGTGGTGGGTTGGGTTTTCTTTGGTACCGGATTTGTCAGTATGCTCTGCATCGCGCTTTTCGCGCTGTTTGGGGTGATGACTCCGGCGGAGGCGTTTTCGAATTCCTGGGGAAGCTGGCTCGTAATCTTCATGATCTCCTGCTTTGGCATGAGCGAGGGGTTGCGAATAACCGGCTTTTCCCGGCGGTTTGCGATTTGGTTTGTCAGCCGCCGGTTTTCGAGAGGGAAGCCCTGGCTGTTGGTGACTATGTTTCTCCTCGGCTGCACATTGATGGGAGCGGTAATGTCGCTGACGGTAACGATGATAGTCTTTATGACCATCGCCGCGCCGATGCTCGAAGGACTGGGCTACAAGAAGGGTGATCGATTCTCCGCGATGGTGATGATGGGGATCGCCTGGGCGGCGACGGCCTCATCGGCGATGACGCCGATAGGACACGCTCTCAATGTGCTCATCATCAATTGGGTTGAGACGGACTTTGGCGTCACCATGTCCTTCGCAAAGTTCATGCTTGCCGGTATGCCTCTGGGATTACTGGTTTTTGGGATGATCCTCCTGGTATTTCGATTTATTCTGCGTCCTGATGTCAAAGAGTTCGGGAAGATGACCGCGCGGTATATAGAGGAAGAATCGGGAAAGATTGGCCCTGTGAAACCGGAGGAGAAGTGGGCGATAGGCATTTTCCTGTCGGTGGTTTTTGTCTGGGTGTTTCCAAGCATTTTTTCAAGGTTACTACCGGAGATTAGTCTCTATATCAAAAGTATGGGATACGCGGTACCTGCGGTTATCGGCGCCTGCGCGATGTGCATTATCCGGGTAAAAGACCGCCCCATACTCGGCTTTAGGGATTGGATGGCCGAAGGCGTAGAATGGAAGACTATTTCCCTCTGTGCGGCTATCATGGCGCTTGCGGCGGCCATCGGCAACGAGAATACGGGAATCCAGCTTTTTTTAACTGAACTGTTTCAGCCGATTATCGATGACGCCCCGTTTAACATAGTCCTGATGATAACGCTGCTCTGGACAGTACTGCAGACAAATATCATGTCCAACACCGTGTCCGGTTCACTGGTCTATCGCATCATGGCGCCCGCGTTGGGAACGGCGGGTCTGATCAACCCGGCCGCCTTTGCCTTTGTTGTTGCGGCGGTCGCCAACTATGCGTTCATCCTTCCCTCGGCCACCACTTCCACCGCCCTCGCGATAGGCAGCGGTTGGGTCCGGGTCGGTTTTATGGCAAAGTACGGCTTGCTCATGGTCATTCCGGTGGTCCTGTTGTTCACCTTTGTCGGCTACCCCTTTGCGATGATCATATTTGGGAATTGATGCTCCACGCGTCGGGCTGCGGCGGATCGTCGCTATGTCGTGACCGCCGCTGGCCAAATGCGGCATCCCGCACAGCGTCCGTGCAAAATCATTTTACCACAGCGTGCAAAAAGTTTACCTTTTGTTTAAGATGTACGCCGAGAGGCTGCTAATGGAGGAGCACAAAATGAGCGATGTAAAAGCAATTCTTGGAACGATGACTTTTGGTAATCAGGTTGACCAAAAGACCGCTGATGAGATGGTGCGGCTGTTTTTGGACCGCGGGCATAGAGAGCTCGACACGGCCTACATATATACAAACGGCCAGTCTGAAGAAATCCTCGGAAGGATTCTGAAAAACATTGATAGAGATTCCTATTCCATTGCCACAAAGGCAAATCCGCGGGTGAAGGGCAATCTACAGCCGGAGGCCGTGGAGGAACAGCTCAATACGTCCCTCGATCGTCTTGGCCTCGATTACGTCGATCTCTTCTACCTGCATATGCCTGACCCCGGCACACCGATCGAAACCACACTCGGCGCATGTGACAAGCTCTTCAAGCAGGGAAAGTTCAAGGCGTTGGGTTTGAGCAATTACGCCGCCTGGCATGTCGCCCAGATAGCAGGTATCTGTGAGAAGAACTCGTTTGTCTCCCCCTCTGTCTATCAGGGGATGTATAACGTCCTTACCCGGCAGGTTGAAGAGGAGCTCTTCCCGAGCATCCGGGAGTACGGCTTGAGCTTCTATGTGTACAATCCGCTCTCCGGTGGATTGCTTACGGGCAAGTACAACAGCTTTGAGGATATACCCGATGACGGCCGGTTCAGCTTGATGGAAAACTACAGGGACCGGTATTGGAAAAAGGAATATTTCGATGTAGTCGACCGATTGGCGAAGGCCGTGGATGCAGCAAAGATATCACCGGCGGCAGCAGCGCTTATCTGGCTCAAACACCACTCTGCTTTGGACGGCAGTTGTGGCGACGGTGTTATTCT
>CAZHXC010000057.1:0-5795 GCA_964536145.1 uncultured Spirochaetales bacterium
ACTGCTGAGAGAACTCATGCATGCCAAAGTTGCGGGCTCACCGGTATCATCATCGCGGAGCGAACACTTTGACCGCCTTGCAGCGCTTTCCGGTTCAGAGCTCGAGAAGCAATGGCTCACATTCTTGTACGAAAACGATCTCAATCTCCCAACCAGCGCGCAGAGCCTTATTGAAGAGTGCGGTACGCGGCCGGACTTTACCTATGCTGAACACCGGACGGTAGTCTATATTGACGGCCCTCATCACGATTTTCCCGACAGGCAAAAAAGAGACGGTGAAAAAGACGACTGTGTCGAAGACATGGGGACACGAGTCATTCGCTTTGGGCATCAGGATGATTGGCGCTCGATAATAGAACGCTATCCGAGCGTATTCGGGAGCATCACATGAGTTTCGCCGTTGGATCGCTCGTGAGAACCAGGGGGCGGGAGTGGGTGGTACTTCCCGGCACAACAGAAGATATCGTCCACATAAAGCCGCTCGGTGGATCCGAAATCGAGGCGACTGCGGTGTTGCCGTCGCTCGAAGCGATAGAGGCTGCGACATTTGACCTGCCGGACCCGTCTCAACTCGGGGACTTCCGGTCATGCAGGCTGCTCCGTAATGCGGTCAGGTTGAGCACGCGCTCCACTACCGGACCGTTCCGGTCGTTTGGCAGGATTGCGGTTGATCCAAGGCCGTATCAACTTGTGCCGCTCATGATGGCGCTGAAACTTGATCCGGTCCGGTTGCTCATCGCTGATGATGTCGGTATCGGGAAAACGATAGAAGCCGCACTTATCGTCCGGGAGCTCCTTGATCGGGGGGAGATCGAGCGCATCGCCGTGCTGTGCCCGCCTCCGCTCGCAGAGCAGTGGCAACGCGAGCTTGCCGACAAGTTCCATCTCGATGCAGAGCTCGTGCTGCCGGCGACCGCGTCACGTCTGGAGCGAAGCTGCAGAATCGGACAGTCGCTGTTTGAGCGCTATCCTCATGTAGTCGTATCGCTCGATTTCATCAAATCCGAACGACGACGCGACGAGTTTGTCCGTACCTGCCCTGAGTTCGTCATCGTTGACGAGGCTCACACCTGTGCTTTTGGATACGAAGGACGCGGCGGCAGGCACCAGCGGCATCAACTGGTGCAGGAGCTGTCAAATGACGAAAGCCGCCATATGCTCCTGGTTACCGCGACACCGCACAGCGGAAACGAAGAGGCCTTTCGCTCGCTCCTGGGATTACTCAATCCCGACTATGAGCACCTACCTCCCGACCTATCGGGCGAAGCACATGAAAGCATCCGCCGCAAAGTCGCAGGGTACGTCGTGCAGCGGCGCCGCGGCGATATCAGACACTACCTGAAAACCGATACCCCGTTTCCCGAGCGGGAGGAGCGGGAAGTTTCCTACAAGCTGAGCGATGCATACCTCAAACTGTTCGACCGGGCATTCCGTTTCGCGAAGGATACTGTGGAGCGTGAAGACGGAGAATCTCATGCCATCCGCGTGCGTTGGTGGTCAGCGCTCGCACTCCTGCGATCCCTTGGATCGAGCCCGCGTGCCGCGGCGGCAACGCTGCGAAACAGAGCGTCTACGGCTGATACTGAAACAACTGAAGAGGCCGACGCTATCGGCCGTGCGACGGTTATGGATCTTGATACAACCGAAAACGTAGAAAGCATGGATCTTACCCCGGGAAGTGATTTCACCTCTGTAGCAGAAAACTCGGATAGGCGACGGCTTCTCGAAATGGCACGAGAAGCTGAAAGACTCGAGGGGGCGGGGGATATAAAGCTCACCGTTGCTGTTGATCACATCAAGAAGCTGCTTGATGAAGGATTCTCGCCCATCATTTTCTGCAGATTCATCCCAACTGCCCACTACGTGGCTGAAGAGTTATCCAAACGGCTTCCAGGATCGGTTGAGATTGCAGCGGTTACCGGGGAAATGGCGCCGGCTGACCGGGAACGTAGGGTGACGACCCTCGGGCAAGCGTCAAAGCGTGTTCTGGTATGCACCGACTGCTTGAGTGAAGGCATCAATCTCCAGGAGCACTTCGATGCGGTGGTGCATTATGATCTGTCGTGGAATCCTACGCGGCACGAGCAACGTGAAGGTCGGGTGGACCGATTCGGTCAGGAGAAGCCGAACGTGCGCGCGCTCACGCTTTACGCGACGAACAACCGTATCGACGGCATCGTCCTCGATATTCTCATCAAGAAGCACAAGCAGATACGAAACGATCTGAATATCTCGATCCCTGTGCCCGTCGACACAAACGACGTGATGGAAGCCATCCTCGAAGGATTGGTGTTGCGGGAGTCCTGGGGCGGAACCGACATGCAGCCGCTGCTCGAAGGTTTGGAGGAGGTATTCCAACCGCAGCGCGAGGACCTGCATGGAAAGTGGGAATCGGTTGTAGAGAAAGAGAAGCGGTCAAGGAGCATGTTTGCTCAGCACACCATCCGGTTCGAAGAGGTTGGACATGAGTTGGAACAGGTTCGTGAGGCAATGGGATCCGCGGGGGATGTCGGAGAGTTCACTGTTGAAGCGCTTGAAGCGCTCGGTGCTATCGTTTCGCGTAAGAACGAGCATGTCGATATCGATTTAGAGCGGATGCCGAGGAACATTCGCGATGTAGTATCACCTGCTGACAAGCTTTCGGCAAGGTTCGATCCCAAGGCCATTCCAGGCACGCTCTACCTTCACCGGACCCACCCCGTCGTCTCCGGTATCGCTTCCCACGTGATGGAGAGCGCCCTCGATCCGGTGGTCGAGTCCGTTTCACACCGTGCGGGCGCGATACGCACAAGCTCAGTCGAATCGCGCACTACCGTGCTCCTGATCCGGTATCGTTTCGATCTCATTACGCACCAAGGCCACAAGAAAAGCACCGAGCTGTGCGAGGAGACAGTGGTTTGCGGATTCCGTGGCGCGCCGGAAAAGGCGCAATGGATCGAAAACCAAGAGGTTGAAGAGCTCTTGTTCGCGACGCCTGAGGGAAACATCGATCCTGAGCTCTCCCGGGATTTTGTGAGCCGCGTTATCGAAGGATTCGGCTCTCTAGCCGACCATCTAGACGCGGAAGCCGTCACCCGCGCTCAGCAGCTTGAAGAATCTCACCGTCGGGTACGCGCGGCAAGCAAAATGCGCGGTGTTCGCTACACGGTAGACCCGCATCTGCCACCGGACGTGCTCGGTATCTACGTATATCTTCCGGCGGCGAAGGGGACCCTATAGAGATGAGAAGCTACACGCAGCAAGTCTTTACCGCGGTGCGTAACGAAGGTGGATTGCTTTCGCCGGACCTGTTGCCCTCCCTTGCGACCGATCACAGCGGGATGCCGGGAGCGCGAGGAGAAGATTACCACCTTGTGAGCGGTGAGCGGATCAACGAGGTCATCACCCGCTCATGGAACCGGATGCGAGCGGCGTGGGACGCATTCTCGAAAGCTCGTCTGTCATTGCCGAAAGGAGACCCGGGAACCAGCATAACGAGAGAGCGTCTGCTTCTCATTCTCTTTCAGGAGCTTGGATACGGACGCCTTGCCGCATCCGCAAGTAGCGAAATCGACGGAAAGAACTATCCGATATCACACATGTGGCGAAAAGCTCCGATTCACCTCGTTGGAGTTGGGATCGATCTTGACCGCCGTACCGCCGGGATTGCCGGCGCAGCAAGAATGAGCCCGCACAGTATGGTCCAGGAGTATCTCAACAGATCCGACGAGCATCTCTGGGCTTTCTTGAGCAACGGTCTCAGGCTCCGGATGCTGCGGGACAGCAGGAGCATCACCCGCCAGGCCTACATCGAGTTCGATTTGGAGGCGATTTTCGAGGGAGAGCTCTTCCCTGATTTCGTTATCCTGTGGCTTCTGTGCCATGAATCACGTGTCGAAGCGGATAGGCCCGATGAATGCTGGCTTGAACGCTGGTCCGCGCTTGGCTATGAAAAGGGCACCCGGGCGCTTGATGAGCTCAGACGCGCAGTTGAAGAAGCGATCGCCGTACTCGGAAGCGGCTTTCTTGCTCATCCGGCCAATACGGCTTTGAGAGAGTCGCTGAGGAACGGAGCGCTTTCTGTCCAGGATTATTACCGGGAGCTTCTGCGTATCGTGTATCGTCTGATTTTTTTGTTCGTGAGTGAGGATCGCGGGCTCATGCACGATCCTGAGGCATCCGAAGAATCACGCAAGCTGTATATGACCTACTATTCCACATCAAGGCTTCGCGAGCTTGCAGAACGCTTGCGTGGAGGCAGGCATCCCGATGCGTATGAAGGCTTCAAGGTCATCGTCGGGATTCTCGGTAACCTTGGGTGGCCGGAGATTGGATTAAAACCTCTCGGCGGATACCTCTGGTCAAAGCAAGCGACCGCAGACCTCGATGATTGCCAGCTTTCGAACAACAATTTTTACTCCTGTATCCGGTCGCTTGCGTTCACACAGCGCGAGCGTATGCTCTGGAGGGTAGATTTTCACAACCTCGGCACAGAAGAGCTCGGGAGCATCTACGAGTCACTTCTCGAGCTTCACCCGGCCGTGAATACCGGTTCGGCAAGTTTCTCATTACGTATCGGGTCAGGAAGTGAACGGAAAACAACCGGCTCGTATTATACGAGACCCGATCTCGTACAAAGCCTCCTGGATACAGCCCTCGATCCGGTTCTCGATCGTGCAGCGCAGGATGACGATCCGGAGAGAGCGATCCTCGACCTTACCGTGTGTGATCCGGCCTGTGGATCCGGACACTTTCTCATCGCCGCGGCTCACCGCATCGCCCGCCGGCTTGCCGGTGTGAGAACCGGAGAAGAGGAGCCGGCACCCGGGCCACTGCGGCAGGCGCTCCGTGAGGTGATCGCGAAGTGCATCTACGGCGTGGACGTAAATCCGATGTCCGTAGAGCTGTGCAAGGTGAGTCTCTGGCTGGAAGCGATGGAACCCGGCAAGCCGCTTACATTTCTCGATCATCACATCCAGTGCGGTAACAGTCTTATCGGCGCGAGTCCTGGGCTTATCGAAGGTGGGATTCCTGACGGAGCGTTTACTCCTATCGAAGGGGATGACAAGAAAGTCGCCGCCGCCGCTAGAAAGAAGAACCAACCGGAAAGAATTGACAAGGCTCAGAGCCTTTTCGATGCGACAGGAGCTACCTGGGAGGATAACGTCGAAGTCATACGTCGCGCCGCGGCTCTCGAGTCCCTGGACGATTCCACCCTCGACGGCGTCCGCGAGATCGAAAAGCGATACACCGAGCTCATTATGTCTGATGCGTACGTTCAGGAAAAAGCAATTGCGGACGCATGGTGCGCCGCATTTGTATGGCCGAAGGTACAAATCAAGGAATCCCCGTATCCATTGACGCAGGAAACGATCAACAGGTTACGTGGCAATCCCGCGGAGGTGCCTTCATGGATTGTTGAAGCGATTGATACATACGCCGCTGAATACCGGTTCTTTCACTGGCACTTGATGTTTCCGGAGGTCTTCAAGCCAACTGATGATTCTGTTCAGGGCGGATTCGATGTTGTACTCGGGAATCCGCCATGGGAGCGGATCAAGCTACAGGAGTCGGAGTGGTTCGCGCAGCGCGATCCGGATATCGCAAAGGCAGCGAACGCAGCAGCGAGAAAGAGAGCAATCGAAGCGCTGAAGAAGGAGAATCCGGCGCTTCACAAGAGTTTTCTCGGTGCGAGGAGACAGGCGGAGGCACAAAGCCTGTTTGTCCGGAGCTCAGGGAAATACCCGTTATGCGGGAGGGGCGATGTCAATACATACGCCATCTTTACGGAACTTTCGCGCAATTTAACCGGTGAT
>CAZHXC010000057.1:5814-9485 GCA_964536145.1 uncultured Spirochaetales bacterium
CCGACTGGGATTGCGACGGATCATACAACTCGATTTTTTTTTGGCGCGTTAATCGAAAATAATGAACTCGTTTCACTCTATGATTTTAGGAATATTACTTCGGATGGTGGCAGGTTTTTCCCTGGTATAGCATCCGCGCAAGGGAATCGATTCTGTTTGCTTACGCTTTCACCAATGTACCAAGAGTTGCCGCGATTTCTGTTTCGAGGCACATCGATACACGATATTGAGGACGAGGAAAGATCGTATACCATGTCCGGAGAAGACATCACCATTGTAAATCCGAATACGAAGACTTGTCCAATCTTTCGCACGAGAAGAGACGCCGAAATCACCAGCGATATATACAAAAGAGTAAGTGTACTCATCGCGGAAGGACCTCCTGAAAAGAATCCTTGGCAGATCTCGTTTATGCGAATGTTCGATATGGCTAATGATTCGGGATTGTTTCGAACACGAGAGCAGTTGGAGAAGGATGGACTCAAGCTCGAAGGAAACCGATTTATCGGGCAGAGTAAGGTGTACTTGCCTTTGTATGAGGCGAAGATGGTACATCACTATGATCATCGCTGGGCGACTTATGAAGGGCTTGAAACTCATGATATCAGTGTTGAAGAAAAGCGGAATCCGGATTTCTACGTACTTCCGCGGTATTGGGTGCCCAAGGCGGAGGTCGCGAAAAGGCTTGCGGACAGGTGGAATAACTCTTGGCTATTTGGCTGGAGGGACATAACCAGTTCGCTTGATTATCGAACGGTTATAGCGTCCATTTTACCGTATACGGCGGTTGGCCATACTATGCCAATCTTCATACTTAACAATAAAGATGTATCTGTTTCTCTGGCATTCTACGCTAATCTTAGCGCATTTGTATTAGATTATGTTTCGCGTCAAAAGATCGGAGGAACACACCTTACATATTCATATCTGAAACAACTCCCATTCTTATCGTCTTCAATTTATGCGGAAGCATGTCATTGGCAGGCCTGTAAAGGAAAAACAACAATAGGGTGGATTGTTCCGAGAGTTCTTGAACTCGCATACACGGCGTTTGATTTTTGCTCACTCGCGAGATTTGCAGGTTATCAGGCAAAGCCATTCATTTGGAACAGTGAGAGGCGCCTCTTGATTAGAGCTGAACTTGATGCTGGATTCTTTCATTTGTATAAGATTTCTCGCGACGATGTTGAATACATCATGGACACCTTCCCAATCGTAAAACGCCACGACGAAGCCCGATACGGCGAATATCGAACCAAGCGGCTCATCCTCGAAATCTACGACAAGATGAAAATAGCAATGGACGGCGGACCTCCGTACGAAAGTCCGCTTGATCCGCCGCCGGGACAAAAGGCGTAATGACGCGAAGAAATAGAAACGGTAGGTAGTAACATGGCATTCACATGGATCGAAATCTATAAGGAAATTGCACAGCACTTGCTCAGTTATGAGCATCAGCAGGACAAGCTGATATCCATCATTCGAAGGTGGAGCGAGAGCGGTATAAAGACCGTCAAGCTGTCGGATCTGGACACGGAAAATCGCTCAATACCACTCACCGAAATGGATCCGTTCACGTTCTTTGCCAACTGGAACCGCGGGGGTGTGCAGAACCGAACCCGGATTCTCCAAGAGCTAAGAAGCGAGTGGGACCTCCAAAGCGATATTCCCAGTGATTTTGACGGGTGTCCGGTAGCCTTTCCGCTGGTATCGTGGTTTGTACCGTATAAAAAGGACCGAGGCTCTCACGATGCTTCCTCCTTGTGGCGTTTGTGCAGGAGCGCGGTGGCCTCCCAATCACTTGATTGCGAAGCATTTGACCACTGTGTGAGTATTCCGTTTGTTGCCAAGCGATTGACCATGGGGCTGTTCTGGGTGGCGCCGGACAAATATCTCAGTCTGGACTCTTTGATGCGTCACTATTTCGAAGCCCACGGACCGGAGATTACCGATGAGCTATCGGATTTAAACTGTGAGGAGTACCAGTCCATTGTGGCGAAGGTCACCAAAGCCTATCCGCAAAAGACGTTTTTTGAACTGTCCTACGACGCGTATCAGGAATCCGAAGCACAGAAAAAAACACCACCGCCAACGGTCGTGAAGCCGCCAGAAAAAACCGGGCAAAGAGAAACGCATTATTGGCTATACGCTCCCGGGGAAGGCGCGTACCTATGGGACGAGTGCTATGACGGTGGTTTTATGGCGATCGGCTGGGATTCCATCGGCGATTTGAAACAATATCGATCGCAGGAGGAAATAGCGGCGGCACTGAGAAAGGCAGGCAGAGGTACCGGGAGTCAGAAGAATAACAGCCTCGCATGCTTTCAGTTTGCCCATGAGATACAAATTGGCGACGTGATCATCGCAAAGCGGGGCCGGAGTGAGTATCTCGGATATGGGGAAGTGACCTCGGACTACTACTATGACGATTCTCGAAAGAGATATCAAAAACTCAGGAAGGTGAACTGGAAGAGACGGGGTACCTGGAGCGAGACAGGTGGCCATATCGTTATGAAAACACTCACCGATATTACCAAGTATCCCGAATACGTTGAACGCCTTGTCAATCTTATCATCAAAGAGGAACCCGTTTCGGAGCCCGGTGAATATGTGCAACATCCGCGAAACATGATCCTCTTCGGTCCCCCGGGAACAGGTAAGACGTATAAGACTACGATGTATGCAGTCGCCATTGTCGAGAACAAGACGGAATCGGAAGTTAGCGAAGAAGCGGTTGAAGAATACGCAGCGGTGAAACGTCGGTTCGACGAGTACGTAGAGCAGGGGAGAATCCTGTTCGTATCCTTTCACCAATCATACTCGTATGAGGAGTTCGTAGAGGGCATCAAACCGTATGTAATTTCCGGCACCGACCAAGTCGCCTACCGGGTCGAAGACGGAATATTCAAGAAGATGTGTACTGACGCGCTGTACAATATCTATGCAAAATCACGCGCACGCAGGGGAAAAGAACCGGACTTCAAAGATCGATACATTCAATATTTGGAACAGCTTCGTATCAAACTCGACGAATCAACTCCGGTCAAGATTGAGTCGAGAACCGGTTCCGAGTTGCATATTTTGCAGGTCAATGAGAATGACACGATCAGCATGACTTCACCCGGCGGTATGCGCAACTACGCAGTCTCAAAGAATCGGTTACATCGGCTTTATCGTGCCTTTCCAAGGGCAGAGTTGATCCGCGATGTAGCCGGCGATATCCGGAACGCGATTGGCGGCTGCAACGCCACCATGTACTGGGCGATCCTCCAAGACTTTAACCGGTTCGAGGAAAGCGGCGTTCTCCAGGATGTTCCGGCGGTTGAAATTACCGACGACATCGACTTGGAAACGAAAGCTCGTCTGGCAACAGGATTCACCTTCGATGAGTTGGGTTCACTCGATCAATCACAGGCTGATCGATTTGTCTTGATAGTAGACGAGATCAACCGCGGAAACGTCGCGAGTGTTTTTGGTGAGCTCATCACGCTCATTGAAGACAACAAACGGGTCGGTATGCCCGAAGCAACTACAACGGTATTGCCGTATTCGAAACGAAGCTTTGGTGTTCCTTCCAACGTCTACATTATCGGAACGATGAATACCGCCGACAGAAGCGTCGAGGCGCTCGATACGGCTTTGCGCCGGAGGTTCTCCTTTGTCAGAGTTGC
>CAZHXC010000057.1:9495-10136 GCA_964536145.1 uncultured Spirochaetales bacterium
GATCAAACCGGTCGAAAATCTGAATGTCGAAATCCCAATGATGCTGAAAGTGATAAACGACCGAATCGAGCGGCTGCTCGACAGCGATCACCTGATCGGACATGCCCACTTCATGGAACTTGAAACCAGCGCCGATCCATTCGAGGAGCTCAAACGGATATTCGCGAACAAAGTTGTGCCGCTGTTACAAGAATTTTTCTACAATGATCCGCTGAAACTCGGTATGGTCCTTGGAGAGAGGTTCGTGAAGAAGAGAGAGGTACTCGAGGAAAACGGCCTTGTATTTGGCGCCGGCTTTGGTGACGAAGGCGGCGATTTTGAAGAGAAGATCCTGTATGAAATTGCCGATCCTCTGACCTTCGAGGATGATTCCCCGTTCAGAAGCATATACGAGACAGATGCCGAAGACGCTGCAGATCTTTGAACACCAAACGCTTCGCGTCGCGCGCGGAGAGCTTGCGGAGGGGGAGTTCGCCTCACTCGCCCGGTTTAACGAGGATGCGCATAACAGATATTTCACGATAGGTTACCGCTCCATTACGGCAAAGCAATATGTGGGAGTGATGCAGATTGGCGATCTCACGCTCGAAATCCTTCCGAAAGCCGATCGATCAAATGACGTGTCAAAATGGCGAAATGCA
>CAZHXC010000057.1:10146-10583 GCA_964536145.1 uncultured Spirochaetales bacterium
ATTCAGATGCTTATCGCCTGCCGCTACCTCAATCTTGAAACGCTGACCGAGACGCCGCTCAGACTACGCACTTGCTCGCTTCTCGATCTCTTTCTCCTTTCATTTCTGGCAGAGGTCGAAAATATTATCAGGAAGGGACCGGTGAAGCGATATGTGCGAGGCATAAAAGAAGTCCCGTATCTAAAAGGACGCGTTGTATTCAGTCAACAGCTTCGGACCCAGCTTACTAAACGCCATCTGTTTGTGACCGATCACGAGCGCTACATCATTGATCATCTTCTTCACCGGATTCTCAAGACAGCGCTTCGAATCGTTGGAGATATTTCGCCAACCCCGTACATTCGGGCCAAATCCCAGTCACTGCTCTTGTCCTTCGAGTACGTGAGTGATGTGCGAATAGATGAACACGCGTTCACGAAGGTCGTCTATGACCGTAA
>CAZHXC010000058.1:0-970 GCA_964536145.1 uncultured Spirochaetales bacterium
CACAGTTTGCCGGGCTTGCAAAAGGCGCGCTTGCGGGCAAGTAGCAAATAGGCAATAGCTGTGAGCAACACGTAGAGCACACAAATACCAAAGGATACCCAGTACAGTTCCGGTCTTCCGTCCCGGTAGGCATACGCAGGAAGGTGTATCTGCAGGATAAGCGGTATCGCAAAGAGAAAAACGACCGCCGAGGCGGGCATGTAGTCGCTTGCCACCGGAGACTCAAAGTCAGGATCCACAACCCGTAGTAACGCAAGCCCGGTGGCCAGCGTTCCCGTCGAAGCCCCGTAGACGATCATTGTCCTGCCAAACCTGTTATCAGGAAACATTCGCGAACCGGCCCACGGGATCACTACAAATGCCAAGACACCCGCAAGAACGGACATGATGATGATTGGAATCCAGTAATCTCTCACTACCACAAGAGAAATCGCCCCAAGAGCGGCTGCAACCATATAATCGATGGCAAAACCGGCAATTCTCGTAAGGCTTCCCGAGTCAAGCGTGTGATGGACCTTTACGATCGAAATAAACTTCCTTGCAACCATCGCGGTCAAGGCGCAGAAGATAAACGCGATACCCCAGAGGCTCGCAGCGAGGTCTTCACCCATCTGGCCTGCAAAGGAGAGCCCCCAGGTAATGCCCTGCAACAGGAGGTAGGTAAGCAGGTAGACAAAAATGACCGCCGCTGCGTTGTAGGTCATCGTGTCGATAGCATCGGTGTCGGTTGTCAACCTCGATCCGACGGGTGCTGCTACATCCTTCTCAAAAAAGCCGCTCCTCAGCTTGTTGATGTCTATGTTGGACTCCTCCTTTCTGACCCATCCACGCCGCACCCCGAGGTTTATCAAGAACACACCGCCAAAGCATGCCCATAAAAAACCGATGGCCCCAAAGGTAAGCCCGACACTCCCGGCGCCGGTAAAACCGAACTCGGGCGTCTCCCAGGTTTGCGCAATGGCATATGCCT
>CAZHXC010000058.1:980-10559 GCA_964536145.1 uncultured Spirochaetales bacterium
GGCCGGGTCCCGATGAAAAGCCAAGAGGCACGAGGTAGCCGATTGTAGGAAAAAGATCGGGCATCACCGAATAGATGAAGAGAAACGTGACACCAAGCCCAACCACGGCCTGAACCGCGTACTGGGAAAGCAGAAGGACCGCCATCGAGAAGGCCCGCTTCCTGCCGTTGGTGGCGCGTTCGGCGGGCTTACGCAGGATCATTGCAACAAAGGAGATATTGAGCAGATGATAGGAAAAACCGCCCAAATCCTCCTGGGGCAGCCCGATAAGTGGTGCGAGGTAGTTGTAGAAGAGGAGTAGGATGAAACCCGCCGTGAGGGCGCTGGGGATAAGATACTTCTGGAAGAATCTCACCCGGGCCCGTATGAACGATGCCAGTAACAAGCCGGCGGATATCACGCCAAAGTGAATAAAGGTCATCCAGGGGAAGTTCATAGGCATCCTCCGATTTCAGATGAGTATAATCGACCGCATCTGTGAAGGCAACCTGAATATCGCGCACCGAATCCCGGCGTTTTTTTGGCGCCGGCCTTAGGTTTCGCTTACATACCGCAGACTTTACGCAGACGCGAGGTCCGCGGTATGGTAAATAGATAGTGATCGATGACGGAAATCGCGGAGAAGAGGAGCAGAACCATGATACCGAAGAAGCCCTTTGGCAGTACAGGACATACGAGTACGAGAATCATATTCGGCGCTGCGGGTTTGAGCGCGGCTACACCTGAACAGGTCGATCAGACCCTCGCGACCCTGCTGGAATACGGGGTCAACCACATCGATGTGGCGGCAAGCTACGGTAAAGGCGAATGCGAAAAACTGATCGGCAATTGGATGGGAGAGCATCGCGACAAGTTTTTTCTTGCCACAAAAACCGGCTTGAGAAGCTACGAGGAGGCGAAGGATGAGTTTCACAGTTCCCTCGACCGGCTCAAGGTAGAGAGCGTTGATCTGATTCAGATGCATAACTTGACCGATCCCGATGAATGGGAGACGGCAATGGGACCCGGCGGTGCGCTGGAAGCTCTGCTCGAGGCAAAAGAGGCGGGATTGGCCCGTTTTGTGGGCGTTACCGGCCACGGTCTTGCCGCGCCTGCGATGCATCTGCGCAGCATAGAACGGTTTGACTGTGACACCGTTCTTCTTCCCTGTAATTATCCCATCATGACTGTGCCGGACTACGCTGCCAATTTCGCCCGGCTGGTAGATGAGTGCAGGCAAAAGGGGATTGCCGTACAGACAATCAAATCACTCGCGAGAAGACCCTGGGAAGAGCGGGAAAAAACGAGACGTACCTGGTACGAGCCGCTCGAGGAGCAGGATGACATCACACGGGCGGTCCACTGGATACTCGGCCATGAGGATCTGTTCTTGAACACTTCCTCCGATGTGGCGTTGCTGCCCCGGATACTCAGAGCTGCGGATAGTTTCGTGAGCAAACCGTCGGACCGGGAGATGAAAGATATGATGGGCGCTCGTGATATGCGGCTCATATTCGAAGGCGCCAAACCGATCATGAAACAGGCCTGATATCGGGCGCCGGGAGGCGTGGCGCCGCGAGACCCGGCCCCGAAATTCGTTGCATATTTTGGAGACATCAGCATGAAAAGAGCCGATAAGGAAACTCTCTATTTTGCGATAGGAAAAGACAACCCGGTTACGCTGACTGTGGATCCGGGTGAACAGTTCGAAGTCGAAACCCAAATGAACCGGGGACCGTGGATAGAGAAACACCCGGAAAAGGAGAAGTACGAAGAAAAGCTCAAGGGACCGAACCCGTCGAGTGGCTGCATCTGTGTAAATGGTGCGGAACCCGGTCAGATGCTCTCGGTTTCCATCGGAGAAATCGATCTTGGCCCGGTGGGGTACACGAGGTTTTCAGGAAGCACCGGCGCCATGCCCGGACGGCTTGGATCATCGGCAATTGGATATCAGGCAAAAATCGTTAGAATAGAAAACGGAGTGATACGGTGGAGCGACAGATTATCGATACCGGTAAAGCCGATGATCGGATTTGTTGGAGTGGCGCCGGAAAAGGAGAAATACCACCACGGCTGGGCCGGATACTGGGGCGGCAATTTCGATATTCAGGAAGTCACCACCGGGGCCACGGTCCACCTCCCCGTCTATGTTCCCGGCGCACTCCTCCACATCGGTGACATGCACGCCATTCAGGGCGACGGAGAGATCTGCGGCGCCGGAGGGATCGAATCCGAAGGTGTGGTACGCGTTACCTGCTCGCTCCACGACAAGCCTGAATCGATGGAGTATCCGCGCATAGAGAACGATACCCACATAATCGCGGTAGGAGTGGACAAACCCGCCGAAGACGCGTTTAGGATGGCGCTGGAAAACCTCATCCTCTGGATGGAGGAGAGCTATTCTTTCAGCCGCGGTGAGGCGTACATGCTGCTCGCGCAGGTGATGGAAGCACGATGCACGCAATTCGTAAATCCAACCTACACCTACGTGGCAAAGATTGATAAGAAATACCTGGTACCTTCCTGAGATGAACCGTATGGGCGCCCGGTCATTCTGTCTGATTCTGCTCCTCCTGAGCGCGGCGGTTTCCTTTGCTCAGGATAGCTCTCCGGCCGCCGTTCAAATCGTCACCTATTGGGATGTTGGAGATACCCACAGCTACAACCTCGAGATGGGTACGAAAATGTCGCTCGAGGCGGGCTCATCGGAAAGCCGTACCTCCTATCGCGTCATTGTCGAAGTACTCAAACATACCGATGCCGGATACCTTATTCAGTGGACCTACACAAATGCTGTGCCTCCGGAAGGGGCCAACGCCTTTGAAAGACGCGTGGTCGAAATAAATGAGGGACTCTCAGTGCGTTTTCTTATCTCCGATCTCGGCGAGTATGCGGGTATCGAGAATTGGAAAGAGATCTCCCGACAGGTGAATGAGGCTGCCGCGGATATCCGCCGAGACTTCTCCGGCCGGGCCGATGTTGAATCGTCCCTCGCCAAGGTCATGCAAGCCTTTGAATCAAAGGCAGAGTTCGAGCGTCTGGCGATGGAGGAAATCAGATTCTATCACATGCTCTACGGTTACAGCTACTTCGCCGATGACCCGCTGATTGTGGAGGGGGAGGTGGAAAATCCCTTTGGCGGAAAACCGCTTCATGCAAACACCAGGATAGAATTGGCCGAGGTTGACAGCAGGAACAATACCGCATACCTCGTCTACACACGCACCTTTCAACCCGCGGCTCTAAACAGAGCGGTGTTCGAAGCACTCAACGGCTATCTCCCTGAAGGGGAGCTCACACCGGAACAAATCGCCACCCTGCCCAAGTTTGACATGGATATCGAAAAGCAGTTTATTTTTCATACCGCATCGGGATGGCTGCTCGAAGCGTACTCACAGAGATACGCGCAGACCGGTGACGAGATCCGGACGGACACCATCTATATCAAGTTCCTCGAGTAGCTTACCAAAGGCGCATCCTTCCTTGCCATAAACCCGCCGATCAGTCAGAATTAATGGATAGTGACTACTGCCGGTGCTCCGTGGCGTAAAGGAGCCCGGAAATAGAGGGAGGAACACATGTTCAAAATCTCATCACGTATTTATTTTTCCCCGTCGGACGGTTCGGGTGGCGAGTTTGAAAAAGACGTTATCCAGGTCGATAACGGAAAAGTCACCATTACCTGTATCGGGCATGGGACACTGATGTTCGATTATAACGGGACCATCATTCATGTCGACCCTGTTAGCACAGAGGCGGACTACGGCAAGCTGCCGAAAGCCGATATCGTTCTCATTACCCACGGTCACCACGATCACCTCGATGAAAAAGCCATGGATCAGATTCGCAAGGACGACACCGAAGTTGTGGATACCGAAGAGTGCCACGAGAAGGCAAAAGGTACGGTTACCCTGAAGAATGGTGAATCGGCGACGGTAAAGGGAATCAAGGTTGAAGCGATTCCCGCCTACAACACGAGTTCCGGCCGTGATCAATTCCATCCGCAGGGAAGGGACAACGGTTACATCCTCACTATCGGCGGCAAGAGGTTCTACGTGGCCGGTGACACCGAAGACACGCCGGAGATGAAAGCGCTCACCGATATCGACGTGGCCTTTCTGCCGGTCAACCAGCCGTATACCATGACGCCGGCCCAGGCCGTAACCGCGGCCAAGGCCTTCAAACCCAAAATCCTCTATCCTTACCATTTTGGCGATACAAAGGTTGAGGAAATTGCAGACGGACTCGAGGGTGAGGACGTGGAGGTACGGATCAGGAAGCTGCAGTAGCGATCTGAGGGGCGGGCGCCGGAGGCCGCGGGCCACCGGCGCCGCAGCAACCGCCCTACCAGGGTGCCGGCCGGTTGTCGCCGGGATACCGGTAGCCGGCGTTGTGTACCGTCACGATGATACACGGCGATTTGGGATCGCGTTCTACTTTTTTTCTCAGTTGCGAAATATACTGATCGAGGGATCGGGAGCTCGGCAGGTAGTCGAGCCCCCAGCCCGCGTCAAACAACTCATCCCTGGTCAACACCCGCCCCGGATTGGCTGAGAAGAGCGAAAGTATTGTCAGGTCACGTACCGACAATTCGATTACCTGATTTTCACGGTACGCGCGTAATTCATCCGGCTCCACTCTGAGATCAGCGATAGTGAACGTTTCGCCGCCCGCGGCTCCGGCCGAAACGCGAGCAGCGTATCTTCTTTTGACGGCGTTCACCCGAGCCAGCACTTCGCGTATCCCGAACGGCTTGACGATATAGTCATCGGCGCCCAATTCCAGGCCCACAACCTTGTCGATCTCCTCGCCCTTTGCGCTCAGGAAGAGAATCGGCACATCGCCGTCGTGCTTTCTGATCTCCCTGCACACCTCATAGCCGTTTAATCCGGGCATCATGATATCGAGGCACACAAAATCAGGCTTTTCTCTTCTGTAAAGCTCGAGCGCCTCTGCTCCGGTCTCCGCGGCGATTACCTCATAACCTTCGCCTTCAAATACTTCGACCAGACCTTCCCGCGTGTATGAATCGTCTTCGGCCACCAGCATCCTCATGCCGTCCCTCCCGGTACCTTGTTCGGTATCTCGAGCTTGAATACGGCTCCCGGCCCGCTTCTCTCGAGGGTCAGGCTGCCGCCGAGTTTTTGAGCGATTGTCCGGGAGACAGAGAGACCGATACCCGTACCGGATACCCCGTCATTCAGCTTATTGCTTATGCGGTAGAACGGTTGGAAAATACGTTTCCGTTCCCCCTGCGGGATTCCCGGACCCCTGTCTTTCACGAATATCGCGGTTGAATCGCCACCCTGCGCGCTCTCTATCCCGAGATAGCTTCCACCCGCAGCGTATTTCATCACGTTGCCTATAAGGTTGCTCAGGATCTGCTCCACGCAGTCACCGTCTGTGAGAATGCGTGACGGCGCTTTGAAAGATAGCGAAACTTCGACGGATTTGCTCTCGAGGATTACCGCAAACGTCTCAACCACCCTCGCGATGAGCTCGTCTATTACTACCTCTGAAGGGTTGATAGTGAGAGTGTTCTTTTCGTTTCTTGAAAACGTGAGCACGTTGGCAATCATCCGGCTCAACCGTCTGCTTTCAGAAAGCACGACCTGTAACCGGGCTCTGTCTTTTTTATCTGTAATTCGATTATCGAGGAGCTCGGTATATAACCGGATATTCGTCAGGGGGGTCCGGAGCTCATGAGAAACCTGATTGACAAAGCTCACCTTCTGCGTCGCATCGGCAACCACCTTTGCCTGTTCCCTGTAGAAATACATCGACAGGAGTATCAGAATAATCACAACGGCTGCGATGCCGGGAAGCAGGGCGCCGTATCTTGCAAAGAAGGGCACTCCGTCTTCAACATCAAAGTACATGTGCAAACGCCAGGCCGCAAAAGGCTGTGAGAGCGCGGTTACCGCCACCGGCTTTTCATTATCCGCGGGGGTATGTAGTCCCCACTGGTAGAGTACATCACCCCGGGCATCGGTCAATACGACACGGCTTGTATACTCGTCGTTGCCGGTCAAATCCGAATCCGGCAGGGCGCCGAGAATCCCTGAGATGAACGCGATCCTGTCTATGACCGCACCGGTCCGGTATCCGTTGTCCATTGCCCGCCAGTAGATGAAATGAACACCCTCGTTCTCGAACCAGGTGTACCATCGCCCTTCTCCCGTGACGGCGCCCGGTATTTCCGCGGCTCCCGGTGTCTCGGCGCCTCGCGCTCGCAAAACCAGCGGAAGCTCCAGCTCTCGAGCGGTTTCCAGAAACTCCCGCTCTTGTCGGCTGAGCTCGCCCGATTCCGGTGGAAACAGAAAGGCGTTCTCTTCATCGATCACAAAGAACTGTTCTACTATCCTCGTGTTCCTGGTGATACTCCGCAGGGCATCGGCGTCGAGGGTGTGTATGTTGCTGAACTCGTTGAGCTCGCGCTCTACTTCCTCGAGGTGGCGGGTTTGGAGCAACCTGTCGATCTCGTTGAGCTGCTTTGTTGCCAGAATTGAGTAGCGCTCGGCGGTCATCGACTGTTCACGCTTGATGTTGGAATAACCGAGCCAACTGATAACGCCAATCGGCGCCAAGACGAGCAACAGAAAGACCGCGAGAAGGCTTCTTTTCATGGGCTATCTTCCGGCCGGTGCGGGCGTGGTGGCGGCCGCCGCGCCGGCAGGGGCAGTCGCGGCGGCCGCCGTACCGGTCCGTGCAAGCAATCGTTAGTAACTCTGCTGGCTCGCCTTTTCGTACTGATCCTCCACCATTCGTTTACGTGTAGCCGCCCATTCCTCTTCACTTTCGATACTCTCGGCTTCCTCAGCCATCGTCGCCCCGTAACCGGCAAGATCTTCCGAATCGAGCGCAGTGGCGTTCGACTGCAGATAGAGCGAATTGGCCTGCACCGCCGCCTTCGCCTCCTGAATTCTTCCCTCGTCACGGAGCCGGAGGGCTTCCTCGCTTTTTTCGGCGGCAATCTGCATGACCGCCGAGACCATTGTCGGCCTATCTATATTCTCTTCAACAAACCCCGGGTCAACCGTGAAACCCGCGTTGACCGAGTTAAAAAACTCATCCCGCCTCTGAGTCGCCATATTGTTGTACCGCAACCTCACATCCGCCAGGGGAATTTCCTCACCGGCGCTTCGTGGATTCACCTCAACCTCCAGAAGTACGTACTTCTCACGGCCGCCGTACACCTGATTTATCGATGTTACCACACGCCGGCCGATTATTTCAGCGTCTCTTCCAAGCATTCTCAGAGGGCGCACGCCTGCGCCGCATCTCACTTCAATCTCGATGTCCTGCGCAACCACCGAGAGGATATCTCCAAACTCGTACTCGAAGACTCTCGACAGATCTCTCGCATTTTCAACAAAGGCGTGATTGCCGTCGCTCTTCTCGGCGAGACGTACCATCAAGTCTTCATTGTATCCGAGCCCCAGCCCGATGGTGGTCACGGAAACACCCATCTTCCCGAGAGAAGCCCCAAGATCTCCCAGTGCTTCCGGCGAGTCCGGCCCCACGTTTGCCAGTCCGTCGGAGAGCAGGATGACCCGGTTTACCATATTCTCATCGAAAAACTTCAAAAGCTCATCGGCGCCTTTACTCACACCGGCAAAGAGCGCGGTGCTCCCTCCTGCAAACAACGTGTCTATTCTGTCATAGATATACTCCCGCTCGGTCACCCTGGTGGCGGGCACCAGCACCGAGACGGTATCGGAGTAGGTAACTATTGAGGCGATATCCCGGGGTTCGAGCATCTGTACGGCCATCTTTGCAGCCTCCCGGGCTCTGGCAATCTTTTCGCCGTCCATCGACCCGGACCTGTCGAGCACTATCGCCACGTTTACCGGTGTCCTTGCTTCCCTCTCTCCCATGTCAAAACCGGTGAGCGAAATTTTTATGTAAGCCGTGTTGGTTGTGTCTGCGAGCATCCAGGGGTTGGACACCGATGTCTCCACAAACAGCTCCTGCGCCGGGACTATGCCCGTGAGAACGATGGCGAAAACCGCCGCCGTGACTATCCGAAACACCCAAGTTTTGTTCATACCGATTCTCCTGTTTCTCGAAAGGCCTACTTTAGGCCTTACGTTATGCAGAGAAATATAGCGCGAGGCCGGAACAGGCTGGTCATCCGGGTGTAAATGGTTTGTAAGAAAGATGTAAGCGGGGAACAGTTCGAGGCGGATCGACCTCGGGCGGCCGCTACTTGGAATCGGTCTCTCCGCCGTTGTATTCTATACTGCAGTCAGGAGGAAAGCATGACACTCGTAACCTACGCCACCACCCACGGCTCCACTAAAGTTGTCCTTGGCGTGCCGCTCTATATGTTCCGGCTGCGGTGAAACTTTGACCGGGATCACGTTACAGTTCAAGCGCGCCTGTTCCTTTGGCTTCTTCGTAATCTCGATATTCGGTCTCACCTCCTGCTATGTCCTGAGCCAGGCGCCGCCGTTTCTTACACACCACCTGGGTACGCGGCCGAACGAAAGAATAATTGCAGATGAAAAAACCGACCGCAGGACAGTCGAGTTCCTCAAGACGGTTGAAGATATTCGCGCGTTTGCCGTCGAAGAGCTGGGTCTGAAGGAAACAAAGAACTACACCAAGTTTTACGATCTGGACAAGGACTACCTCGCCGCGGTGGTCCAGGCCGCGCCGGAGTTCAGCATCGATCCTTACCTCTTTCAGTACCCGGTGGTAGGAAAGCTTCCCTACAGAGGTTTTTACCAACCGGATGACGCCCGTAAGGAAGCGCAGAAACTCAAGGAGCAGGGGCTCGACGTATGGGTCCGGCCGGTGGATGCGTTCTCGAGCCTCGGCTATTTTCGTGATCCCCTCTTTTCGTTCATGGTCGACTATTCTCGAGCAAGACTCGCCGAGCTCATCATACACGAGCAGACCCATGCGACGATGTTCTTGAAGGGCGAGGCTGACTTCAACGAGAAGCTGGCAACATTCGTCGGACGAGAAGGCGCGCGTCAGTATGTCGTTGCGAGGTTTGGCCGGGCCGGAGAAGAATACCGCAGGTTGCTCGAGTCGAGACGTGATGCAGAGCGATATACAAAGGACATGTTTGCATTGGGGCGGCGGCTTTCAGTCTTGTACGACCGGGACATTTCCGATGAGAGCAAACGACGGTTGAAGAAGGAAATCATCGAACAATTTCAACGCGAGTTTGCCGCAGCATATGAAGAACGATATGAGACCGATACGTATGAAGGCGCATCGGAACTGGAGTTGAACAACGCCTATCTTTCACTGTTCAAGCTCTACGAAGAACCTGACAACACTTTGCAGCGCCTGCTCGATAAGGCCGGCGGGATACGGCGGATGATGGAGCTCCTTGCTTCTGAGTTCGAGCGTGGCAACGGCTCGCCTTGGGAAGCCGTCGACGGGCTTCTCGAAAACGGTTAGCGTGCCGGAACTCTGCCCGGCAGCGCGGATTTTCGGCGCGCGGCAAACTCATCCCTGCCGGATTATCTCCTTTAGGTAGTCCGCGGTGAGTTTCCGTTTCAACATGCTCTCGATTTCATTCTTAATCGATACAGCCTGCGCCTCCCACGAATCGAGTTTTTCGGCAAGGAACACCACCTTTGC
>CAZHXC010000059.1:0-10534 GCA_964536145.1 uncultured Spirochaetales bacterium
GATCGACCCGGTGGCCTGGGAAATGGTACACGACGATCTGGACAACTGGCTTGATGATCCCTCGGGTGTAGCCGCAAAAAACAAAAAGGCGCATGAGAAGCTCTTCTACGGTCTCACCATGACCGGGCTTGCGATGCAATATACCAACCTGTCACGACCCGCTTCCGGGTTTGAGCACATGATGAGTCACATCTGGGAGATGGAAGGTCTCAAACATCAAGGAAAGCCGGTATCTCACGGTTTCAAGGTTGCTCTCGGGACGCTGGGGTCGCTGGCGCTTACCGAATTGGTTTTCACCCGCAGCCCCGAGAGCCTCCGAAAGACCGCACGGGAACGCTGGATCGCCCTGGATACGGTGACGGCTGAAATCCGCCGCTCTTTCGATTCCCGTCTTCACGACGCGATTATCAAAGAGAGTAGCGCAAAGTTTCTTTCCCGGGAGGAGCACGCACGCAGGTACGACATAATTACAGCCCGCTGGGATGAGATCCGCGGCGGGGTGTTTAGACGGCTTCCCGCTTACGGTGAGATGCGCGGCAGATTGGCCGCCGTAGGGGCGCCGGTGGTTCCTGAAGAGATCGGCCTGACCCGGGCCCGTGTTGGCGAGACATACAAGAAAGCTTCGTTTATCAGAAACCGATACACCATTGTCGATCTTGCGATAGAACTGGGCATTCTCGATGAGTGTGTCGAGGAGATCCTGGACTCAGACGTTTACCTGCGATAGCGCCCGGGTCGACGCCGCGCCACCGTAGCCCGGTAGCGTCACTCGTCAGGAGTTCTGTTCAAGCACCAGCGACTCAGGCGGAGCATTACAAATCTCATCAGGACCGTAGTATTGTATTGCACCGGGATAGAGATACGAAGTCTTTACAGACCACGTGTCCCTCGCGGAGGCGAAAGCCCTGAAGGGTTTGCCGTCAAGCTCAACAAGCGCCTTTTTTATGACCGGTATTTTCATTCCCCGGCGCTGCTCCATATTCATCATCATGGTCAGCGGCGCCCCGCCGGCGGTCCACTCGGTTGCCGGTTTGGAAAGATTGCCCACCGCGGATATATACCCGGTAAGTCCGTTAGCCGCCAGAAGAAAGGCGTTGTACCCCAGAGCGTAGCAGTAATCGGCATCAAAATTCGAAGGAAAGCCACTACGGCCCTCGTAACCGAGAAAGTGACTCTGGGTGCCGAACTTACCCTTGTACTTGCCGGTGGCCTTGAGCTCGTTCAATCTGTCGGTGACCATTTCAATAAGAAGCTTCTCGGTTTCTATCCTGGAGACCTGCACGTTTCCGTGGGGATCTCTGTCCATCAGCAACTGGCGCTGGATGTTGTAAGGTAGCGATGAAAAGGCGTAGGAGGCGTCCCTCGAAAGGTTCTGGTTCACCCACTCGCTCTGGTCTTCAAAGGTGTTGAGGGTAGAGAAGTAGGCTTCGCCATTGGCGAGCAGATCATTGAGCTCGGCAATGAGCATCTTCATCTCGGGTATATATTCGATAAGGCCTTCAGGGACCAGCACAACGCCAAAGTCATCCCCGTTCTCAGAACGGCGGACAACCACGTTCACGATGTCACGGACAATCTCCTGGAGGGTCATTTGCTCGGACGCCACCTCTTCAGAGATGATTGCGATATTCGGATGAGTTCTGAGGGCGCACTCGAGACAGATGTGCGAGGCGGATCTACCCATCAGCTTGATGAAATGCCAATACTTCTTTGCGGAATCCGCGTCACGTTCGATATTGCCGATAAGCTCCGCGTAGGTTTTTGTTGCCGTATCAAAGCCAAAGGAGGTTTCCACCAGGCCCCCTTTGAGGTCTCCATCGATTGTTTTTGGAACACCGATCACGCTGATAGACGTCCCCTTGTCGATAAAGTATTCGGCAAGCAGCGCCGCGTTGGTGTTTGAGTCATCCCCGCCGATGATCACCAACGCGTCCAGATTGTTTTTGATACACGTGTCGAGGGTCTTTTCGAACTGTTCCTCGGTTTCAATTTTGGTGCGACCGGAACCAATCATGTCGAAACCTCCGGTATTCCGGTATTGATCGACAAATCCGGGTGTGAGATTTATGTATTCGTTGTTGATGACACCCGATGGACCGCCGAGAAACCCGAAGAGCTGTGATTCGCCGTCACACTCCTTCAGAGCGTCAACCAGACCTGCTATCACGTTGTGTCCACCGGGTGCCTGGCCGCCGGAGAGCACAACGCCAACGTTGTACTTCCGCTTTTCCGCGGGGCTTTCCCCTTCCACGAATTCGACTATCGGTCTGCCGTAGGTGTGCTTGAAAAGTAGTTTCAGGTCTCGCTGATCGCCCAACGATTCGCTGCTGTCTCCCCGTCGTACTCCAACCCTGTTGAGCGGCAGGGTGAGCACATGCGGGAGCTTGGGCTCGTAGCTGTGTCTTGCCTTTTGAAGAACAGAAATATCCATTAAAATTCCTCCATGAAACAACCTCGCGTTGTCTTTTTATATACGGATATCTCGACTCGTCAGTCAAGTCGGACCATGTTGTGTCCTGTAAGCGTGAACCGGTGATATTGGTGTGAGATACCTGCAATTGAGAGATTCGGTCACACCTTGCCCGTACCTGCCCGACAGGGAGTTCACCGCTGAGAACTTTATTGCACCCGCGCTGGGGCCGGATGAAATAGACAGCCTCCTTGAAGCAGGATTCCGGCACTTTGGTTCATACTATTTCAGGCCGGTGTGCAGCGGTTGCCACAGATGCGTCCCTTTACGGGTTGTGGTGAAAGAATATGCCGATTCACGTTCCGAACGGCGGATGCTGAGGCAAAACAGGGATCTCGTCGTTGATATCGGCACGCCCACTCCAAGCCGCCGCGCCTTTGAGCTGTATCAGCTGCACCAGGAGCGTTTTGAAAAGCAATCACCGAGCAGCTACGAGCAATTTGTCCACGCCTTCTACAGCCCGACATTTGGGAACAATCAACTATCGGTCTATCTGGAAGGAACCCTCGTATCGGTGCTGCATCTCGATATAACCGGCACTTCGATCTCCGCGGTGTACTGTTATTACGATACGGCGCTTGCCGGAAGGAGCCTGGGGACATATTCGATTCTTACGGGTCTGCATCTTGCAAAGAGGCTCGGGGTGCCCCGCTACTATCTCGGTTATCTGGTTTCAGGGAACAGACACATGGAGTACAAGGAGCGATTCAGGCCGAACGAAATCCTGGCCGCCGACGGCTGGCTCAGCTTCAAGACAGCGGCCGGAGCAACCGAACACCTCGATCAGTACGAGGCCGGATTCCCCGGCGCCGAGTTCAGAGCGCGCCGGCCGTTTTCACGGATTCTACACTCGACGAAGTGACAAATACCATGAAAATCATTATAATGGCTTTCTGTAGGCTAAAATCAGCAATCAAAGGCAAGGTGAGGTGTCTTTTTTGAAAAGCTACTATCAGATTCTCGAGATCGAGCCTACCTGTTCATCCTCTGAGATCAAGAAGGCCTTTCGGCAGAAGGCTAAGGCTTTCCATCCCGACATGAGACCGTCGGGGAGGGATGCGGCGATGATGCGCAGGCTCATCACCGCCTACCAGGTGCTCATCGACCCGGAACGCAGGGCCGACTATGATCGTACTCACAGGCATCTGATTCATCATGACAGTTTTGATTACCGTGATTTCCTCTCAAATAGAAGAGATGACCCTTCGAGTATGGCCAAGCTCATCTTCTTTGATCTCCTCCACGGCAATGAAGAGGAGGCGATCACTTTGTATGACTCGCTCGTAACAAAGCATCAGTTTGATCTCTCGCTCTATCTCGACAGGGAAGACTACATGGACTGCTCCTTTCTGCTCGCAGAGGAGTATGAGAAGTGCAACGAGTATCACAAGGCCTTCGTCCTGCTGCGGCGGATCGTTGATTACGAGATGGAGAAGCCGTATTTCCGGCATTTCTTTCGTGAAGTAGTCGACAGGTTGCGCTACTTGAGCTGCGTCAAGCTCTGCGGTACAATCGATAACTCGCAGCTTGTGGTGTACCTCAAGGATCTTGCGGAGTTGGATTTTTCGGCAAAAGACACCGCCGGATTCTTGAAGAAAATAGCTGAAGTCTATCTGGAGGAAAACGCATACGACCTTGCGCGGGAGTACCTCAACCATGGCCTGAAACTACACGCCAGGCTCCCCGGTGCAAAAAAATTAGCCGAGCTTTTAGCTTGAACGTTTACAGACTAAAAAACATAATTCAGGAATATGCGTGGGGGTCACCCAGCTACATTCCATCGCTCCTCGGTATCGCAAATCCGGAAGGGAAACCAAAGGCGGAGATGTGGATGGGCACCCATGAAAAGGCGCCGTCAACGGCAATCGATGATCAGCACGAAATCCCGCTCCCGGAGCTGATCAAGGGTGATCCACCTGCGTTTCTCGGTGATCCGGTTGTCCGGCGTTTTGATGGAAAACTTCCCTTTCTCTTCAAGCTCCTCGCTGCGGATAAAGCGTTGTCTATCCAGGCGCATCCCAACCTGAACCAGGCCCGCGCCGGTTTTGAACGAGAGAACAAGCAGGGCATACCGATAGATGCTCCGGACCGGAACTATCGTGACCCGAACCACAAGCCCGAGATTATTTGCGCCTTAACCGGTTTCTGGGCGATGTGTGGGTTCAGACCGATGGATCAAATTCTCGCCAATCTGAAATTTCTCGAAGATACCGAGCTCCGCAAACAGTATGTGGAATTGCGGAAGAAGCCCGGTCCAAAGACGCTGCGAAGGTTGTTTTGCTCGCTGCTCAGCCTTGATCGGGATACCGCCGATGGCGTTGTAAAAACCGCCCGAGAGCTTCATGAACCTCAGGCCGGGAGGGCCGCTGACGAGGCAGCGGGATGGATTGGCAAACTTGCCGAACAACAGCCCGGTGATATTGGTGCGATCTGCCCGCTTCTGCTCAATACCTATCATCTCGAGCCGGGCGAGGCGATCTTTCTCGATGCGGGAGAGCTGCATGCATATCTCGAGGGTTTTGGTGTGGAGCTCATGGCAAACTCCGACAACGTGTTGCGTGGCGGGCTGACTTCCAAGCACGTTGACCGGGAGGAACTGTTGCGAACATTGACCTTCAAGACGCAGGAAGTGCCGGTAATGACCGGCAATCCGGTATCGCCGGAGCTGGTGGTGTACGAAACTCCTGCCGAAGAGTTCCGTCTGAGCCGCATCACCGTCGCTCCCGGGCACCAATTCCGGTCTGAAAGCGAGCGTAATGTTCAGATACTCGTTGTCATCGAAGGTTCCTGCTCGCTGCGCAGCGGCACAGGAGACGGCCTGGAGCTTTCACATGGCGATAGTGTCTTTGTGCCGGCATCATCGCCTCCCTATGAGATCACCGGGCCGTCGACACTGTTCCGGGCAACGGTTCCATGACCGTGTGGGTTGATGCCGACAGCTGCCCGATCAATGTCCGGAAAATAGTGATAAAAGCCTCCATGAAACGAAAGATCCCCACGGTATTTGTCGCGGACAGACGGATTCCGCTTCCGGCATCACCGCATATCGACTTTCGTGAGGTCGAGCCGGGGGTTGACCGGGCGGACGCCGAGATCATCGAGCACGCACAACCGGGAGATCTGGTGATAACCCGGGACATACCGCTCGCCGCGAACCTCGTGAAATCCGGCGTCAGCGCAATCGATGACCGGGGGTATGTGTTTACGGAGAGCAATATCGGTGACCGGCTGTCGATGCGAAACCTGATGTACGATCTCCGGGAGGCAGGGGTGCAGGCTGAGCGGACAAGACCGCCGGGACAACGCGAGCTGAAAGCCTTTGCCGATTCCTTTGACCGGGAAATAACCAGACTCATCAAGCTTGCCGATGATGATCCATCGAGGGGCTTGGAACACCCCGTATAGGCTTGATTTGGGGCTGCTAACCTGTCATTATTGGGTCGATGACAAAGCTTCCAATTCTCGTACTCTGCATGGCATTTGCCTTAGGGGGGTGCTCGCTCAGGCAGATGGCGGTAGATACTGTAATCGATTCCTTGTCCGGTGACGCCGGTGCCGTTTTTACCGGTGATGATGACCCGCAGCTCATAGCGGACGCGTTGCCGTTTTCACTCAAATTGTACGAAGCGCTACTCACCCAATCCCCGGAGCACGAAGGGTTGCTGCTGACTACCGGTATGGGATTCATCATGTACGCCAACGCCTTTGTGCAGGGACCTTCCGAACGGCTACCGGATGATGAGTATGAAAAACGCAGTGAGATGCGCGCGAGAGCAAAGAAACTCTACCTGAGAGGCAGAAACTACCTGTTGGACGCTCTCGATCTGCGGTATCCGGGATTCAGGGAAGCCGCGCTTTTTGGCGATGTATCCGGACATCTCGTGGAAGCCGGAGAGGCCGATGTGCCTTATTTGTACTGGTGCAGCGCCGGATGGATGGGTGCAATTTCTATAGATTCTTTTGACATGCGGCTCAGTATGACCAGGGACAACGCAATAGCATTGATGGACCGGGCATTGGAAATTGATGAAACCTGGGGAGACGGGACGATTCACGAGTTCTATATCACATATTACGGCGCTCTGCCGGTAATGCTCGGTGGGAGCGAAGAGAAGGCCCGGTACCATTTTGAACGGGCGGTAGAGCTGTCGGAGGGCCGGAAGCCCGGGCCCTATGTTGCGCTGGCAACGGCTGTTTCGGTCAAAAACCAGGACGTAGAGGAGTTTCGCGAGCTTTTGAACACGGCCCTGGAGATCGAAAATGATGACCCGGATAGCCGTCTCGTTACTATCATTACCCAGGAGCGGGCGGAATGGCTGCTCGATCATATCGATGATTACTTCCTCGCCCTCGAATAACAAGGAGTTGTATTATGATGGCTAAGTTTCGTGTATCGGTACTGATACTTTTTGTTCTTCTTATACCGCTGAGCAGTATTACAGCCCTGACGTTGAAGATAGGTAGTTTGGGCCCGGTGGACACTCCCTGGGATGATACACTGAACAAGCTTGCCGCCCGGTGGAAGGAAATTTCTGACGGCAGGGTCACGCTGAAAATATATTCCGGCGGGATTGCCGGTGATGAAGCAGATATGATCCGGAAGGTACGGATAGGACAGCTTGATGGAGTTGCTCTTTCGGGGACCGGTCTCAACCGGATTACATCGGATATACTCGCCCTCATCCTGCCGCTGTTCTTTCACACAAATGACGAGCTCATCTATGTGATGGATAACATGTTCGACGAGTTCTCCGAAATAATGGAAGACAAAGGTTACAAGCTTGTCGGGCTTACCTCATCCGGATGGATCAAGCTGTTTGGAAAAAGACCGATTGTTACTCCCGAGGATCTGAAATCACAGCGCCTGGCGGTAAGCGCAGAGGATGAAGAGATACTCCATACCTGGCGGGCGATGGGTTTTGATGCCTTGCCCCTCCACACCACCGAAATACTCGCCGGTCTCCAGTCCGGGATGGCGGAGGCGTTTCACACCCCGCCGATAATCGCCGCGCTCTATCAGTGGTTTGCCCTCGCACCGAATATGTGCCCCATAGATATCGCTCCCCTGGTTACGGGAATGGTCATCGGCGAACGCGCATGGAGACGTATTCCGGATCAATACAAGGAAGAGTTCGTTCAGGCCGGAAAAGATGTGATGCAGTCGCTGTACCAGGAGGTGGTCAAGCTCGAAGAGGAAGCGATGGAAATCATGCTGGAGAACGGTCTCACCGTCAATGAGATGACCGAGGAGACTCTCGCCGAGTGGGACCATATCGTCCAGCTGGGTCACGACATTCTTGTCGGCACGAGCATCTCACCGGAAGTGTATGAGCAAGTAAGCGCGTACCGCGACGAATACCGCCGTACTCATGATTAGCAAAGTCGTTCCGGTCCTCAGAAAAACAGAGGACGGTTTTTCATTTGTAACGCTGATACTGCTCGCCATTTTCCCGCTTGTTGAAATTGTCATGCGGAAGTTTTTCGCAAGCGGCATCCCGGGATCGTACGCCTATATCCAGCATCTCGTGGTGTGGGCAACTTTCTTTGGCGGCATGATTACCTCTAGGCAGAACAACCATCTGGCGTTGACCGTCGGATTCAATGCCCTACGCAAGGACATACGGCGGTGGGTGGCTGCGGTGCTCAACCTGGTCGCAGTTACCGTCGGGTTGGTGCTTTCGTGGAGCGCGCTTGCCTTTGTTCTCCAGGTGTATGACATGGAGACTACCATCGGTATAATCCCCGCCAGGCTCGTTATGGCGGTAATGCCGCTTGGCTACTTTGTGATGACCATGAGGTTCATCTTTTCACAAGCGCTCGAGCCTCAGGACAGGTGGCTGCCGGCCCTCGGGATCATCGTCGGTACGCTCATTGCGATCAATCCGGTGATCAATATCCTGTATCTTATGTTTCCCGATGTGCCTGAAGCTTTCTTCTCTATCTCGGATTTCGTATATAACGCGTCTACTGCGTTGCGTTGGCCGGTTTTTGCCTTACTCATCGTCGCTGCATTGCTTGGTGCTCCGCTTTTCGTCGTCCTCGGCGGGATTACGGTGCTTCTTTTTTCACAGGCAAGCGGATCGCTTGAAGTTATTCCAAACGAAGCATATTCGATGCTCGTCAGCCCGAACATACCGGCAATACCGCTCTTCACCCTTGCGGGGTTTATTCTCTCCGAGAGCGGCGCGGGTAACCGGCTGGTACGTCTGTTCAGGGCCTTCTTCGGCTGGCTCCCCGGCGGGTTGACGATCGCCACGGTCATCGTGTGTGCCTTCTTCACGACTTTTACCGGCGCTTCCGGTGTGACGATTCTGGCGCTTGGGGCGTTGCTCTCATTCGTGCTTATCGAGAACGGATCACGGCCGAAGTTTGCACACGGGTTGCTGACTGCTTCCGGGAGCATCGGATTGTTGTTCCCGCCGAGCCTTCCAATAATTCTCTATGGCGTTGTCGCACAGACAAACATAAAGCACATGTTCTTAGGCGGCGTGATTCCGGGTTTCATCATGGTGATTACACTGTCGGTCATGGGGGTGTATTCGGCGCTCCGTAACAAGCAGGCGAGGACACCCTTCCGGGTCAAAGAAGCAGTCGTGTCGATGGGGCACTCGGCGGGTGAGCTGTTGCTCCCGGCGGTGATTATAGTCGGTTATTTTTCCGGACTCATGACCATTGTTGAGGCCGCCGCGGTATCGGTCCTCTACACCATTGTTATTGAGGTTTTTATTCACCGGGACATAAAGTTGAGAGACCTGCCGAAAACGGCAATGAAGGCGGTGCCCATTATCGGTGGTGTTCTCATCATTCTCACCGTCGCCCGCGGATTGTCGTACTATATTGTCGATGCCGAGGTTCCCTTCAGGATGAGCGCCTGGGTTGAGCAGCACATTTCGAGCAAATACCTGTTCCTCATCCTGTTGAATCTTGCGCTGCTTGCGACCGGCTGTCTGATGGACATCTTTTCTGCAATCGTGGTGGTTGCACCGCTCATCATACCGCTCGGTGAGATATTCGGGATTCATCCGGTTCACTTAGGGATCATCTTCCTTGCAAACCTGGAGCTCGGGTATCTGACGCCACCTATAGGGCTAAACCTCTTTCTTGCTTCATACCGGTTTGAAGAGTCCCTGGTGAAGGTATATCGAAACGTCATACCTTTCTTTATCGTGCTGCTCGTTACGGTGCTGCTGATTACCTATGTCCCGTGGTTTTCAACGGTGCTCGTGCCTCCGGGGTAGCGGGCGCGTCCAGGCCTGCAGCCGCCGGCACGCCGGGCTAAAAGTCCGCGCTTTTTACCGTTCGCGGGAAAGGGATTACATCTCTGATGTTCTGCATCCCGGTAACGTACTGGATTAGACGTTCAAACCCGAGACCGAATCCTGCGTGGGGCACCGTCCCGTACCGCCTGAGATCGAGGTACCACCAGTAATCATCACGGTGTAGACCCAGCTCATCAATCCTGCTTTCCAGTATTCCAAGATCGCTCTCACGTTCGCTTCCGCCGATTATCTCTCCCAACCGCGGGACCAGTACGTCCATAGCCCTGACGGTCTTGCCGTCATCGTTGAGCTTCATGTAGAACGCTTTGATCTCCTTCGGGTAATCGGTAACGATAACCGGTTTTTTGAACTCCACCTCGGTGAGATACTTCTCGTGTTCGGACTGCAGGTCATTGCCCCATGCAACGGGGAACTCGAAATCTTTGTCCGCCTTTACGAGCCGGTCGATCGCCTCCCCGTAAGAAATACGGACAAAGTCCGCGTCGATAACCGATTTTAATGAATCGATTATACCTTTCTGTATCCACCTGTTAAAAAACTCCATGTCTTCTGAGGAGCTTTCGAGTACCGATGTCAGGACGTATTTGAGAAAGCTCTCGGCGAGATCCATATTGCCGTGTATATCGCAGAACGCCATCTCCGGCTCAATCATCCAGAACTCCGCGAGATGTCTTGCGGTATTCGAGTTTTCCGCCCGGAAGGTAGGGCCAAAGGTATACACGTTCTTGAGGGCAAGGGCGTATACCTCCGCTTCTAGCTGGCCGCTGACGGTAAGCGATGCCTT
>CAZHXC010000060.1:0-10463 GCA_964536145.1 uncultured Spirochaetales bacterium
CCACGCGGCGCGTGGGTAACAGAGCTCGTATGGGAGCCGGGAATGGCCTCGAGCCTGAAGAGAAGCGGTATGGAGTACACGTTTCTCGCAGAGAACCACTTCACCGAGGCCGGCTTCAGCAAGGACAACCTGTTCAAGCCGGTTATCACGGAAGATCAGGGGAAAACGCTCTTGGTGTTTCCGATATCCCGCGAGCTCGGGCTCTTCCCATTTACTACGGATCCCAAAAAGCTAATCCGGCGCATCACCGGTATTGCGAGCGGGTCTGCAGATCGGGTAATCACCCTCATAGCGGACGGCGAATGCTACGGCGAATGGAACGAATCGCACAAGGTGCTCTTCGAGGACGGCTGGCTTGGTGAGTTTCTGACGGCGATCTGTGAGCAAAAGGGAACCATTACCAGTACCCACCCCGGAATCTATGTGCAGCGGGAGGAGGAGTACTTAAGATGTTATTTCCCCTGTACCTCATATGAGGAGATGAGTACCTGGTCTTTGTCACCGGAGCGAGGAAGAGAGTTTGGAAAAGTAAAATATGAACGCTTGAGTAAGCGTAGTCGCGTCTATCTAAAAGGTGGATATTTCAGACAGTTTTTGAGCAAATATCCGGAATCAAATTTGATGTACGCAAAACTGATACATACCTACGATCTGGTCAACCAGATACGTGGTGATAAGTATAGAAAAAAGGCCGCACGTGAGGAGCTTTGGCGGGGAGAGGATCATTCAGCCTACTGGCACGGCAAACGTGGCGGTATCTATCTGCACCCGGTACGGAAGGCGGTCTACTCGGCGCTCATCGCTGCTGAAAAGACGGCAAGACAGCGCGGAATTTTCAAGTCGCATATCAGCGGCCTCGATTTCGATCTTGACGGCCTGACCGAGTATCTGTTCAGCGGTGCCGAGCTGAACGTGTATGTTCACAGAAAGGGCGGTATGGTCTTCGAACTCGACTATATTGCAAAACCGTGGAATTACCTTGACACTCTCACCCGGAGAGAGGAGCACTACCACGATAAGTCTAACGGTTCGGTAACTCTCGATGGATATCCGCGAAGGGCATTCCTCGATCACTTTTTCGCTCCCAACACGGCGCATGAAAAAAACGGCAACGGGGTAGAGCTCGGCAACTTCCTTACATCGCCCTACGAAGTGAGCGAACTAAAAAGAGACGGTCTCGAACTTCATCTGTCTGCGGATGGCACCGTGGCCTCAGCGGATGGTGAGCGTAACGTCACTATAGAAAAACGGTATACCATGAAGAGACGCGCCCTTTTTGTAGAGTATGTACTGACAAATAACGGCCCCGGCACCCTTGAAGTTTGTTTTGCACCGGAGATGAATCTCTCCTTTCCCGATGTGAACGAGCTGTCGCTTTCCGTCCAGACCGGGAAAGCCGAAGAGGCTGTTACGGGAAGCGTGTATCGGGGAAAAGGGGCAAAAAGCTTCACGGCTGACGACAGGAAAAACGGTGTCACCATCAAGGCGAGGTTGAGACGCCAGTGTGATCTGGTTGTTCGGCCGGTAGAAGCCGAATGGCTTGACCGGTCGGGAAGGCATCGGTCCTATCAGAGTACCTGTTTTCTGCCACTCTGGAAGCTCAAGCTGGGACAGGATGAGAGATGGACCACTTTGATTCAGGTTTCCTTTTCCAGGCTGACTGCGTCTTCAGGCTAAAACCCGAGACCTGCTTATTCTGAAGCAAGCAGCGAGATGATATCGTCGAGCCAGGGCTGTACATCGGTATAATACGCATCTTCGGCAAAAATGAACCTCATAAAGGCTTCCTGATACTGTCCAAGAAAATAGAGTGACTGCCCTTCATAGAAGTTTGCCCGCTGTTTTTCGGCGGGAGTCCGCCGGGTTCTGGTGTAGGTGCTGATTATATCGAGAGCGTCTTCCCACCGGCCGTCTTCAAACGGCTCTTCGAGAAGCTTCTCCAACGGGCCGTTTGCTTTCCCTGACAACCACATCGGATCCATCTCACCGTAGGCCGGCCGTTCTCTGCCGGAAAGGAGCTTGTCCACAGAGGCCATCGTGTCCTCCGAAAGGGTAACCGTTCTCGAAGGTGCATCGTAAGGGCCGGCCTTCAACTCCTCTCCAGAATCAATGGTGGAGGAAAGCATGAGGTAGGGGAGTGGTCTCACTCTTCGCACGGGCTCTACTTCTCCGATCTGGCTGCTTTCGGCAAGGCGTATCTGAATCGGGGTGAGCAGCACGTTTTCACCAAGCTCAAAAACAGCCGAACCGGTTCTGAGTGCTTTGTCATAGAAGACACCGTAGTAGTACGATATTCCCGCCATCGGCTTATCTACATAGGGCTCTCTCGCGTGTGGGACACTCTCCACGAGCACCGCATTGACAAGATCGTCGGCAGAGGTGAGCGTTTCCGTGCTTCTATAGACCACCACCTCTTCACCGACGGTCGCGCTGAAGCTCAGCTCTACCTGTTCCTCGTCTACTTCCGCAGAGATACCGGTTATCGGTGTGATGACCCTTTCGGTTTCCTCCGGTGGAGCGAAGCGAACGCCCCTGGTGGTCTTGTTCCGGTATGGGACAAAAAACTCATATTTCTCGCCCTCCGCATTGGATGCGAGTACCGCGTAGTAGTGGGGCCCTTCGCTTTCGGGTGCGTCGAAGTACTCCTCAACTCCGGGTTCTATGGTCGCGAGAAGCCTCGCATTGGAAAGATTTGTTTCGGTTATTTCCTCGGAATGGGCGTACACAAAGTAATTGCCTTCAGCCTCATCGCTGTCCTGCCAGGAGAGGCGAATGCCGTCTTCTTCGGTTACCGCGGTCAGGCGCGAGACAAAGGGCGGAAGTTGAGACTCCTGAGCGTAAAGCGCAAATCCGGCGAGAAATACCACCAGGAGAGCGCCTGATTTCAACCTACTCATATATATCCTTCGGACAATAGTGCTCTCCTTCAATGTTCGGCGTATTTGCGCAAAAAGTCCATACCGGGTTGCCCTCCGGTCAATCCCGTCTTTGCCGGCTTATCGTCTTTGAAATCGCCGGCCGCATACCGGCGAATGACCTAAATCGCCATTGTAAAAAGATTTGACACGCTACGGTGATATTCTTACACTGTAGCGGTGTTTGTCGCAATTGCCTGTGAGTTTGTGAATGAAGAACACAGGAGTGATGTGAACAGTCTGCTCAAGCAGTACGGTTTTTCACGGGCCGCCGGCGATGTATTCGAGTCGGCATCATTCCGTACCGAACTGCTTCCCAGACTGAAGCGTGACATAGACAGACGGACCGATTCCTATGACAAGGTGAGGATGTACCAGTATCCGCTCGAAGGCGCTTTGGTAGTTACATCGCTCTCCGAAAAAAAATGGCGAAAAACAATAATGCGCACCTGATACACCATGCAAGGAGATTATCATGCTAGCTGAGCTCATGCCGGTTTTTGAAGATCTGAAAGAAGATTTTGAAGAAACCTGGAGGCATCTTTGACGCGGAATCCCTAAAGAAGGATATTGACGAACTCGAAAAAGAAACCAGTCGCCCGGATTTCTGGGATGATCGTGAACGCGCTGAAAAAACGCTCACCCGTTTGAAAAGATTGAGAAACAGGTACGAACCCTGGGTGTCCTTGCATGAAGACGTTCAGGAGATTGAGGAACTGTTCACTCTCGTGGAAGAGGAGAATGATGAAAGCCTGGAGGCCGAGCTTTCGGATCAGCTCGAGGAGATCAGGAGACGTCACGATCAGCTGAAACTCATCGAGCTTCTCGGTGATAAGTTCGATGAGAACGACGCATTTTTGACGATACATTCAGGGGCCGGTGGTACCGAGGCATGCGACTGGGTGAATATGCTGCTGCGAATGTATACCCGGTGGGCGGAACGGCAGGAGTACAAAATTGATATACTCGATCTGGTAGAAGCTGAAGGCGGCGTGAAATCGATTACTCTCCAGATTTCCGGAGATTACGCATTTGGGTATCTCCGTGGTGAAACCGGGATTCACAGGCTTGTGCGCATCTCTCCCTTCGATTCCAGCTCCCGCAGGCACACGTCCTTTGCTTCCGTGTACGCTTCGCCGGTTATCGAGGAAGACATTGAAGTGGACATAAGGCCTGAGGAACTGCGCATAGACACCTACAGGGCTCAGGGAGCAGGCGGTCAGCACGTCAACAAGACGGACAGTGCGGTGAGGATCACCCATATCGCCACCGGTATAGTTGTTCAGTGCCAGAACGAGCGGAGCCAGCACAAGAACAAGGCAAATGCAATGAAGGTACTCAAGTCGAGGCTTTACGAACATTTCCGTGAGGAGCGGGACGCTGAGCATCAGAAGCTCGCGGATGAGAAAAAAGACATTTCCTGGGGAAATCAAATCCGTTCATATGTATTTCATCCGTACAACATGGTAAAAGATCACAGGACAAAACACGAAACCGGTAATGTGCAGGCCGTCATGGACGGTGATATCGACGGATTCATCGAGGCGTATTTAAAATTCAAATGGTCGGGGTGATGGAATCGATAAAGGTCCTTGTTGTAGATGATCTTGAGTTCATGCGCCAGGCAATAGCAGATATTCTCCGGGATTCGGGCATCACCGTAACCGGTGAAGCACCAAACGGCGCCGAAGGGATTGAGGCCTATCTCAAACTCCAGCCCGATGTGGTACTCATGGATATTACCATGCCCGTAATGAATGGGCTGCAGGCTTTGCACGGCATCCGGCGGCGGGATCCAAACGCCCGGGTTGTCATGTGCTCCGCCCTCGGACAACAGCGGTACGTCATTCGAGCCATACAGCTCGGCGCAAGGGACTTCGTGGTAAAGCCGTTCCGGCAGGAGCGAATAGTGAGCGCGGTCAGGAAAGCCGCATCAGGATAGAAAATGAGAAGCATCCGGCTCATCTACGTTTTTCTGCTGTTCTTTCTCCTTGCAGTTCCGCGATTGCTGACCGGACAAGCGCCGGTGAGCGATCCGAGCGAGAGTTGGCGGGTAGGAGTGGCCGCATTCGATGCGGGTTCCCTCTCATCGGAGAATGTGTATCTCGGTTCGAGTTATCCTCTGCTTATTCACGAGGCTTTGAGCCGGATAGAGACACACACCTACACCGATGAAGAGATAGCGGCGTACCGCAAAGAAATCGTTGCGCGGGAGAGAGAAGGACTGATACGGCAACGTGATGAAGCACTCGTGAAACGTGATACCGCTTTTTTGAGTGGTACGTTGTCACGGGAAGGAGCGGTCCGGGCGGAAGAGCTTGCCGAGAAGATCGAACGGTTGAATACCTTTAACTTGAACAATATAACCATCCAACGTGAAAAGCCGGTAGAGCTCGTCACCGGGATAAACGGTCCCTTGTTGCCGGCGGTAATTGGTCCGCCTGAAGAAATCGCCAAAGAACATACCCTCGACCTCCTTGTTTTTGGCGCCATTGAAGAGATACAGAGCTATATCTTTGTGGACGTGCGCCTGTACTCCGCCGCCTTTGGCGAGCTCGAGCCGTTGCGGACCGGGTTTTCCAGAGAGCGTCTTACCGGATCTTCGCAACAGGTATTCGATTCGCTTATCCGGCTTGTTCTCGGGCGTGATTGGGCGGAAATGACCGTCACCGCGTCGGTGGAATCGGCCGAGATCAGCATTGACGGTACGTTCGTGGGGACCGGAGAAGCCACACTCACCTATCTCGAGCCGGGCGAGCACGACATTACGGTGAACGCTTTCGGCTACAGTGAGTACTCTCAGACGGTGGTGCTAAGCGCTGGAGATGAGGCCGAAGTTTCGGCAGTGCTCACTGAAGAAGAGGAGACACCGATTAGCATAACAACCGTACCTGAAGGCGCAGACCTGTACGCAAGGTCCCGGTGGTACGGAAAAACTCCAACAGAGATTTCCGGGAGCTTCAGAAACCTCCAGGGGACGATCAAGAAGGAGGGGTATCAGGATTTCTTGCTGCCCACCATCTCTCCGGGGACCAACTCCCTCGACATCAGGCTTCTTCCTGAAAAATTTGACCGTGAACGTGTAATCGCTCATGAGCGGAAGGATTACTACAAGGTGCTCGCTGCGTTTATCCTGTCCCTTCCGTTCCCTGTTTTCTTTTTCGACGCCACAAACACCTTGACGCAAAGCTATACGGCTGAAGCGGAGCTCTCACCGCTCGAACGCAATCTCGATGAGGCATACAGACTGCTAAACCTGCGCCAGATATCCTTGAGCGCCTATGTTGCCGCCACCTTTGTATCGGTGGTGTTGTTTGTGGATGCCACTCTCGAGTTGCTCGAGTATATTGATCGGGTGCAACTTACAACCTACTGAGCTGGAGTAAATCTATGAAGAGCACGATTTTCGGAAAGAAGATAGCACAACTGTTTGCCGCCCGCCGTGTTGACGAGGAGTTCTACGAGAACCTGGAGGAGATACTCATAGAGGGTGATGTCGGAGCGCAAACAGCAATGGAAATACTGGATGAGCTGAAGAGAACCGGTCGGAGCGGTTCGGTGGAGGAGATTCGGGAAAAACTAAAGAGTCTGCTCGCCGAACGGTTGAAGGCCTTCAAAATCACACTCACACCACAGAAGCTCAACTTTGTCCTTGTATTAGGGGTGAACGGTGTGGGGAAGACCACTTCCATCGCCAAATTGGCGCGCTATTTTTCCGGGAACAATGGTACTGAAAACATCCTGTTGAGCGCGGCGGACACCTTTAGGGCGGCGGCGATAGAGCAGCTGCAGACCCTCGGCGACAGGCTTGGGTGTAAAGTGATCAGCCAGGAGCGCGGAGCGGATCCCGGTGCGGTGATTTACGATTCGCTTGAAAGCGCCGTGAGCAGAAACGTGGAATTGGTACTTGCGGATACCGCCGGAAGAATGCACAACAGGCAGAACCTCATCCAGGAGCTACAAAAGGTAAACAAAATAGCATCTTCAAAAGTGGATTCCGAATGCTATCATAAACTCCTTGTCATCGATGCAAACACAGGGCAAAACGGTCTCCGGCAGGCGGAGGTGTTTCACGAAGCCATTGGCGTTGATTCGGTGCTTCTTGCCAAGTACGACAGCAGCTCCAAAGGCGGAATAGTGATCGCGATATCGAGACAACTGGGGATTCCCGTTTCCTTCCTTGGCACCGGAGAGGGTCTTGACGATATAGAGCCCTTTGAGACCGAACGATTTCTAGGTGATCTGCTGCAGGCATGATACGGACCGCTTCTCTCATTGCTATTCTCCTCCTTACAGCCGCTTCTCTCTGTGCGGAGCGCTACTTTGAATCGAACGCACTTGGTCTGCCGATCCGCGAAATACGGGAGTTCCGGATAGATGAGTTCGAGTATGTCGTCAAATTGGAGGAACGGCAGAACGGAATCATAAAAACCTTGCTCAAGGATGAACAAGAGTACAAGCGTTGGGAGCAGACATACAGCGGAGGAGTGCTCGTTTCTGAAGACATATATGTGGATGGCACGTTGAGCGAAAGCCGGGCCTACGATAACGGAGAGCTCCTCGAAGAGGTGACCTACGAGGATGGAGTTGTGAGCGAAAGGAGAATCTACGATTATTCCTCGGGTTTCCTCAATGAAGTACGGGCGACGGACGGCGAAGGTAATCTCCTGTACACGGACATCTACGAACGTTCGGCCGCGGGAAGGTTGAGGAGGATCAACCGTGTCGCGAGTGAGGAGAGAGATGAAAGCTCGTTTGTCTACTCCTCTGGAGAGCTTGTCCAAGAGTGGCACGGGACCGAAGATGAAGGGGTATTGTTCAGGTATCACGACGGAGAAAAGCTCGCCGAGGAAACCTGGGAGGGGTTGAAGCTGCTCCTTGCCGAAGAGGTGCGCATGCTCGACGGGAAGAAAGAAATAGTAGTGAGCGATGCCGAGCAAGGTACAAAGACCACCCAATACTTCGATGAGGAAGACCGTTTGAAAATCGAGCGAACCGAAAGCGAAACCGATCTCCTCGAACATGTACGTTTCGAATACGAAGAAGAAAAAATGAAGAAGAGGACGAGCATTACCCGGAGCGAAAAAAAGGACTGGTCGTACGAGTATGATGATGAGGGCAACATCGTCCGGGAGACTCTCATCAGGAACACCTGGATCGAAAAAGTAATCGTCCACACCGGTGAGGACGAGTATTACGAAGAGATATACCGCGACGGCGAGCCTGCGCTGAGGGTGTATTTCGAAGACGGGGCCAAAGTTGACGAAGTCTTTATCGGCAAATAACGAACGGCCGTCGTATGCAGGAAGTTAGCGGCATGGCGGTCTTTCGGAAATCTTCATGGGTGTTGTATACCGCATCCAAATTCTTAAGAAACAGACGGGCCACCAGAGGGCTTGCGACCGCGGTGTTGTCGAGCCTTGGCGTAGCGGCGCTTGTTGTCGTGCTGGCCGTCATGAACGGCTTTCAGCTGGGGTTTATCGAAGATATTCTCGAGATCAACTCGTATCATATTCGGATCAGGACTCCGGAAGCGCTGTCGCAGCCGGTTCTGCGTGCTATAGAGGAGAGCAGGGAACTGCGGTCGATTGTGAGAATCGAGGAAACACAGACGCTTATTCACGCCGAGTTTTCACGCCTCCAATCATGCCGGGTGCGCGGTGTGCCGGAAGATATTCAGGAAAAAGACCCCGGCTTTGTCAAACAGTTGAACCTGATTGCCGGCTCGCTTGATATGGCAGTACCGGACGGAATCGTGCTCGGGAGGGAGCTCGCTTCGAGCATCGGAGCGGGTCTTGGTTCAACGGTATCGATCTTGACCCTGGCGGGAGTTTCGCCCGGAAGCTACGCACCGGAAACCATTGACTATACGGTTACGGGTATTTTTGAGTGCGGTTACTACCAGTACGACAGATCAATGGCGGTTGCGCCGCTCGCGGCTATCAGCGATCTCGCCGATGAGAGCGGCGATTATTTGTACGGGATCAAACTGCAAAGCAGAAACGCATTGGACAGAGGATTGGCACAGATTAAGACGATCCTACCGGATGGCTCGTATCGGTTTGAGACCTGGAGAGATTTCAACCGGTCGTTCTTTGGCGCGTTGCGGACTGAGAAACTGGTGATGATTCTGCTTCTTTCTTTGATATTTCTTGTCACCGGTTTCAATACGTACCATTCGCTCAAAAGGGCGATTTTCGAAAAGAGGGAGCACATCGCCGTTTTGAGGGCTCTCGGCGCAAAGCCGCGGGAAGTCCGGCGCGTATTCATCTTCAACGGCGCCGCTATCGGTCTGGCCGGAGCCACAGCGGGTATCGTACTCGGGCTGCTCATAGCGGGCAATATCAACGAAGTGTTCGGGATAATCGAGACGGTGCTCAATACGCTGCTCGATTGGATATCCGGGATTCTTGCGGCAGGCGCCGGCTCCCCGAGGGTATCGTTTTTTTCGCCCGTCTATTTCTACCTTACTGAGGTTCCCACGAGAATACTATACGTAGAAATTGCGGCCATCTTTGCCTTTGGTGTCTATTCATCGCTTGCGGCCGCCGCTTTAGCATCGAGAAGAATCGTCGAAATTGAACCTGCGAGGGTATTACGGTATGAGTGACCCAATAATCCACTTGAATGACGTTGTAAAAACCTACAGTAACGGTCCTGAAAAACTGACGATTCTCGATGGTCTGGATTTCTCGGCGGAGCCGGGCACAACCTCGGTAATACTCGGGGAAAGCGGTAGCGGAAAATCGACATTGCTCAATCTTATCGGCGGGCTGGACAGGCCGGATGAGGGATCTATCATTGTCAAGAACAGAGAACTAACGGCCCTGAGAGAAGATGAACTCTCCGGTTTTCGCAGCGGTGCGGTGGGCTTTGTCTTTCAATTTCACTATCTGCTTGCCGATTTCGATGCCGTTGAAAATGTGATGCTCCCGGCGTATATGACCGGAATGCCGCGCAGGCGCGCGCTTCTTCGAGCCGAGGAGCTATTGAGCGGCGTTCGTATGGAAACGAGACTGCACCACTATCCCCATCAACTCTCGGGAGGGGAAAGACAGCGTGTGGCGGTAGCGCGGGCGCTGGTGAATGAGCCTGAGATCATACTTGCCGACGAGCCGACAGGCAATCTCGATGAGAAAAACTCGAGTGCTGTTGAAGAGTTGATTTTCACGCTGGTGGAGAACTTCGGCAAGACACTCGTCCTGGTAACCCATGACACGAATCTGGCAAACCGCGGCCGTTTCCGCTACCGGCTGCACAACGGGATGTTACAGGAGCTATGATCAAGCCGGCTTTGTTCTTTGGACTAAGACAGCTCACCACAAAATCCGCCGACAAAAGCTACAGACGAATCCGGGGTGCGATAGTCGGGATAGCGCTGGCGATCGTGCCGATGGTTGTTGTGCTCCAGGTTTCAGGCGGGCTTATCAGAGGAATATCCGAGCGGTACATCGAAGTCGGGTCCTTCCATCTTCAGGCGAGAAACTTCAACGACCTGGAGCCGGAGCAACTGAGCGAGAGCGCGAGACGCGCGCGGGAGGTCCCCGG
>CAZHXC010000061.1:0-10448 GCA_964536145.1 uncultured Spirochaetales bacterium
CCGCATAAGAGATTATTCGAAGGGATGCCCATCCACCAAACTTGACAGTATCCCGTTCAATCCCTGCGCGGCTCAAAGAGTTCCTATCTGCCGATTTCCCGGATGGACAGGTTCCGGCAAATTTTCAATGCTAAATTATCTGCTATTTCCTGATGTCGTGGGACCGATTCTACTGCTCCTGTTTGTGGATTCATCCAGAGAGAATGGGATCGGCCTTCTCGTTTAAGGAAGCAGCCGTTTTTCCTGAGATGCGTGAGCAGCGCATCGCGTTTCATGAAATCGAAATAGTTTCCTGTCTCGCCTCTGGAGGAATCCCTCTAAGCGCATCCTTGCGGCGATCTTCCAGTATCAATGAGATAGCTTCGCTGAGATTCTGCTTACATTCTTCTATAGACTTTCCCTGACCATTTGCGCCGGGAATTTCGGGACAGTATGCAATATACCAATCACCGTCCTTTTCAATGATAGCAGTAAATTCATTCGTCATATAGCGCAACCTCTCTGGGTTAATTATATGCATTTTGCAGATTTAGCGTAACCATTTTTCAATGGAACTCGATTCGCTTGGCGGAATACATAAGTATGGATATATGGGCGAGTATCGATTTTCGACATATTACAGTTGACGGTTGTAACCGCAAAGGTTACGCTTTATCTGTGATCAGGAGCTTTCAGCGCAAGGGTTTGGAGCGGTTTTTCTACGACGGTGACAAGCGCGGTATCAAAGCACAGCACAGTCAACGGATTGCGGATAGCTTGGACCGCCTCGATGCGTCGGTCATCGTGCAAGATATGAGCTATCCCGGTTCAGGACTACATCGGCTGAAAGGGACGATGCAAAATCATTGGAGCGTACGAGTTTCGGGAAATTGGAGAATTACGTTTCGATTTGAAGACGGAAATGCGTGCGTTGTCGACTATAAGGACTATCATTGATCTCAGTGTAGTGAGGAGTATATGACTAACAGAAAACGACAGCCCACTCATCCGGGCGGAGTATTAAAGCGTCACTATATGGAACCGCTGAACTTAACAGCGTCTAGGCTCGCAGTCGATCTTCATGTTTCGAGAAAAACCGTATCGAAAATCATAAATGAGCGTGGATCGATTACGCCGGATATGGCACTGCGGCTTTCAAAAGCCTTTGAGACGTCAGCTGAACTCTGGCTGAATCTTCAGACCACCTATGACCTTTGGGAAGCGGCTTCCCGCTCTGAGGAATGGAAGAACGTAAAGACACTTATAACGGCATAAGGGCACATCGAAAAACCTGTCTTTCGATGTTGGCCACTGCGTACATGCTGTTAAACGATAGCGGTTTTTCGCATGTGGCGATGTGGAACCTGCAGTTTTTAGGCGCCCATAATGTAATTGAGGCCGTCCCCGCATCCTCCAGGCCGCTATTGCATGTGCTACAGATAGAGTATGAGGTTTTGGACTATGCTACATATAGTGTCGCAGACGGCCTCGATTCAGAGGGTTTAACGTTGCGGAACAAACTGAATTCATCGCACAAGCAAATCTCACTGCCCCAAAATGCCCGCACAACCCCATCCGCAACAAGACCGGAAATCAGAGTTACTTTTGGGTTTTCGGTATGCTTTCCTGGATATGGCACAGAATAACAGGCTCATAAGCTGTGGCTCGCAGGTTCAATCCCTGCGCGGCTCAAATTTGAACAACCGGTCATGCGCGCAAATCCCCCACCTTGGTGAACATTCTCCTAATTCAAATCCGTTTGACCGCCGTTTAAAGATAGGCGTATTACTACCTACTTACCGATTCCGCCGCGGCGAGTGGCGGTCAAAAAGAAAGACGCCGGAACGCGACGGTAGAAAGGATCGCCGATATATTGAGCGCTCGGTAATCGACACAATACTGGTGCAGGAGCTATCGATCTACTATAATCGTATCCACTGAGCTATCGCCTGAGAGAGCGTTCCAAAGCAACTCAGGCCGCGACAACTGGCGTGCACCAGGGAGAGGGCAGGGGACAGTGATCTTCAATACGGGTGAAATTTTCCTGGGACCCGGTTCCCCGGAACAAGCCGCCGGCGCGGCGGCGTTGATATACGATGCTGACCCGGTGCTCTGGGATTGTCTGTTCGACAATGATCTGGAGGGCGCGCGGCACTATTTTGAAGAAGAGTGGCGCTGGGAAGAGAGCATTTACGGTTGCGCGATGACGACCGTGGCCGCGTTGCACGGAGAGCTCGTAGGAATCGAGCAGGGTCTCGATGTGGAAATACAACGAAAGTTCGGCCCCGGAACCGGTCTTCGTGGTGCCGCACGCCTTGACCCCCAAACCGCCCGAACCCTCGAAAAGTACAGCGCCTACCTCAGGTATCTCATTCCATCGGTGCCAAAGGACGTGTATTACCTTCAGTTCCTGTCGGTGAAACCGGAGCTTCGCGGCAAGGGGCTCGGAAAACTGTTGCTGTCAAACGCCTTTGACCATGCGCGGAAGAAGGGCTACAGGGCGTGCCAGCTGGATGTTTCCGGAGACACTCCGGCGGTCGATTTCTATGGGCATATGGGAATGGAAACAATATCAGAAAGCCGTGTGATCCCTCTCGAGAAACACGGGCTGCACAGCCACTTCCGTCTGGAAAAAGTGCTTTGACTCTTTGGCCGGCCGGGGACGCGCGCGCATGAGGAGTATCATGCTTGCCGGCGATGTCATGACCGGGAGAGGGATCGATCAGATCCTCGAGCATCCTTCCGACCCTCAACTATACGAAAACTTTGTGAAAGACGCCCGGCAGTATGTGCAGCTTGCGGAGGCGGAAAACGGCGGTGTAGGCAAACCGTCGACTGACGAGTACGTCTGGGGGGACGCTCTGGCAGAGCTCGATGCTTTCAAACCTGATGTTCGGCTCATCAATCTCGAGACAAGCATAACCGCCGATGGAACGCCGTGGCCGGGAAAGGGCATACATTATAGAATGCATCCCAAAAACATCGGGTGTTTGAAGGAGGCTCACATCGATATCTGCACGCTTGCAAACAACCACGTGCTTGACTGGGGCTACTCCGGATTGGAAGAAACAATCGACACCCTGACTTCAGCCGGTCTTCTCTCACCGGGTGCCGGGAGAGACAGTGCCTCGGCAGCGGCGCCGGCTGTTATCGATCTTTCGGAAAACAAAAGGCTCCTCGTCTACTCATACGCTCACGATTCGAGCGGGGTTCCCCGTTCCTGGGCTGCCGGAGAGAAGAAAGCAGGTGTGAACCTCATTCCCGATCTTTCCAATAGCACTGTCGAGAGAGTCTGCAGTGAAATACATGGGGCCAGAGTGCCCGGAGATATCGTGGTGCTGTCAATCCACTGGGGTGGCAACTGGGGGTATTCGATTCCCGCTGAACATGTTGCCTTTGCGCATGCGATCGTAGAAAACGCAGGAGTAGACGTCGTTCATGGTCATTCGTCGCACCACTTCCTCCCATTCGAATTGTACAAGGGAAAGCTCATCTTATACGGCTGTGGAGATCTTATAAATGATTATGAAGGCATCGGCGGTCACGAAGAATATCGGAGTGAATTATCGCTTGCATATGTGCCGCAACTGGAAGATGACGGTACGTTTGCCGAACTCACGATGCTTCCCTTCAAAATGATGCGGTTTAGCCTGCACCGGGCGTCTTTGGCGGATGCCAGGTGGATAGCGCGAACCTTGAACAGGAAGGGTCTGCAATTTGGCACAGACGTGGATGTAGACAGCGGAGGGCATTTACATTCGACGCTTACCGCTGCCCGGTAGGAACGGCGGGTGCGATTTCACGGACGGGCTTTTCGCAAGCTATGAAACAGTGAAATCGGCCCTGCAGCAGTACTGCGTGCTCAAACAGCCTCGACTTCGTCTCGGAACTGCGCGCGGAGCACTGCTTCCGGGCCACATCTGATGCATAACGCGCTAATCCCGTCCGTGATTCTATTGTGTGGGGGTGGGTACAGCCCGTCCATGAAATCGCACTCGGGACGGCTCCTCGCATTTTCGTTCCCTGCATTGTATAGTGCCGCATGAGTGAAAGAGAGAAACGGCAGGAGCTTCTCGGCAGCGAAAAGATCCCCAAGCTGATCATCAAGATGTCCATTCCGGCCATCATCGGGATGACGGTGAACGCTCTGTACAACCTGGTAGACACCATTTTTATCGGACAGGGAGTCGGTGCGATGGCAATCGGCGGACTCTCAATTGCTTTCTCCGCCCAGGTGGCGATGTTCGCAATCGGACTCATGATTGGTACAGGCACGGCATCGATCGTTTCCCGTGCCCTCGGCGCCGGAGATCATGAGCATGCGGCCGCCATTGCGGGAACGGCGTGGACAACCGGTCTTGTTCTTATCTCCATTATGCTGGCGATAGCTCAGCTTTTCCTTCCTCCTATTGTGCGATTTCTCGGTGCCACCGATGACATTGCGCCGTACACACAGGAATACTTGCGTGTAATTCTCTTTGGATTTCCGGTCATTGTCTCCACGGTCATCGGCCACAGCGTGGCTCGCGCAGAGGGTAAGCCGCAGATTGCGATGGTTTCCCTGCTGATTGGCGCATCACTCAATATAGGACTTGATGCTCTTTTCATTTTCGGTTTTGGATGGGGAATCAGAGGAGCCGCCGCGGCAACCGTCATTGCAAGGAGTTTTTCGCTTCTCTTTCTGATACTTTACTTCAAGAGCCCGAAGACGGTGCTCCCGCTCACAAGGCGTTGTTTCCTGCCAAGCATCAAACAGATGCGCTTGATCGTATCCTTGGGCCTTCCCGCGTTTGTCCGTCAGATCGGCATGTCTGTATTGCTCATGGTGGTGAATAATCTGCTTGCCGCATACGCAACGTCGCTCTACATCTCGGCCTACGGCATCATCAGTCGCTTCATGCTCTTTGGTCTCATGCCGATGTTCGGTCTCAACCAGGGTTTCCAGCCGGTAGCGGGATTCAACTGGGGCGCCGGTCATTATTCACGCGCGAGGAAAAGCCTGTTTATAGCGATCGGCGCGTCGGTTGCATATGCCACGGTGATTTACGTCTTTGTGCTCACGGTTCCGGACGTAATTTTTCGGATTTTTACGTCAAACCGGGAGCTCATCGAAATAGGTGGAAGCGCCTTGAGGATCGTGTTTCTCGCTCTTCCGGTTATCGGAGTACAACTGACGGGCACCACATTCTTCCTCGCTATCGGAAAAGCGGTTCCTGCCTTCATCCTCGCTTTGACACGACAGATTATTTTCCTCATCCCCCTTGCCGTTATCCTTCCTCAGTTTCTCGGCGTCTCGGGTATCTGGTACTCTTTCCCTCTCGCAGACACGCTCTCAACGGTCATAACCGCGGTTCTTGTCATCTGGCAGATACGCCGAATGAAGCAAAGCGAAAGGGCTGTGGATCCTTCCATCGCCTGAGCTGAGGCTATGAGGGTGGCGCTAAGTATCTTGCGATGACCTTGTTGTCGAAGAGAGATATCAGATGCTATAAAGGAGCGGTACGCAGCGAATCATGTGAGGGGTATTACAATGGTTGAGTTTACTATGGAGTTCGATAAATCACAAAGGCATCTTGCTCCCCCGGAGGGCCAGATCTATATCGGCCAGATCCCGGGGGAGGACGAGGAGATGAAACTGAGTATTACGCCGGGCGCGTTGGAACCGCTCGAGCTAACCACATATATCGATCTTATGGTTGCAAATCTCAAAAGGTTGAGGCGTCAGGCAAAAAAAAGGCTTGCAGCGTACAGACGCGCCGCGAGGTAGCTGATTTTTTTCAGCCGACGACCGGCTGCATGTACGGGTGTCTGCCCTGATTTTTTGGCCGGTGAGATTGACAGCCTTCTCAAAATTCTGTAGCTTGTGGCTGCGTGTCTCCTTCGTCTAGTGGTTAGGACACCGGGTTTTCATCCCGGCAACAGGGGTTCGACTCCCCTAGGAGATGAAAAATTTTCACAATTTTGGGATCGTTATTTAAGATTGCTGCACGACGGTGCCGCCGCCGGCGGCTCTTGCAATAGTCAGCCGACAGCCACTGACCGCCGGCTGACTATATAACCTCGTTAGTTGAACCAGAATCGAAAGCCAAGGGCTCCCTGGACTCCCCAGGCGGGGAAATCTACGACGGGACTGAACTCGATACCGATGACAGGAGCAACTTCGAGAAAGAGCTCAAGTGGGTCTATGACGTACATGTTAATGCCGACGGGTATTCGTCCACCAACATCGAAAACGCCTGTACCTACGTTGAGAAACAGGCCCGGGCCCACGTACAGATTGAGCATGTTCACCAGGTTTGTGGTGTAGAGCCACCAATCCGCCGTGACGCCGATCCGGAAGTTGCCTTCGCCGAGACGGGCGCCTACGCCGAAGACTGCGGGAAACTCGTCGAGCTTGAACGAAAGCAGTGCTCCGGGTCCTACCGTACCGCCGGCAAGATCAATACCAAAAGCGCCACCAATACCAAAGCTGAAAGCCGGTGCGGCAGCTATGACCGCGAGAAGTACCAACAATACAATCCGTTTTTTCATCCTTCCCCCCGTTAATCAATATTTCGATAGTAGTAAAGTTAGGGAAGCCCTTTCGCTTAGTCAAGTTAATCTTCTTTTGTGCCGGTATTCCGCCGCCCGGGCCTTCGCAGTCTTGTATCCTTCAGTTGCTACGGCCCGCAAAACGCGAGTACAACGCGAGTACAGCGCGTTGACCGACAAAAAGCCGCGTATTACAATCGTTCAGACAGCGTGATCAAAACACCGGGCGGCGAATTGTGCATGAATAGTGTCAAATTGAAAGCGGCGGATCTCGACGGATTTCTGACGGAGGGTGACAACGAAAACCTGACGGAGATGAGCGGCCTGTATGACCGGGCGATGGTTCTATTTGAACGCATTGAGCATGAGACAGATACGAGCGAGGCCGCGCGCCTCAGGGAGGGACTCATCGGTCTGTACAACGAGATGGGCGATCTGATGCGCCGGATCACGGAACAGGAGCGCGCCATCCACGTGTACTCCTTTGAGACCCCGCGACTAGCGCACGGTGAGGCTTCCAGGCTTATCGCCAAGCTCCGGGATACCGAGACGACGCATCAGGAGTTTGTCTACTACATCCAGCGGGCCTACGAGCTTCTTTTCAATCTATCTCTCACCTCGCTGAAGAGCCGGCAGAAGAACTACATCATCTCCCGTACGCCGGTAACCTCGCCGGTTCAAAACTACTCGGTGCACAAAATTCCGGACGTGGATGAAGAGTTCTCCCATGCGGTAATGTGTGTGATGCTTCGCGGGGCGCTTCTGCCCTCGATGATCATGTCGAAAGAGATTCAGGAGTACACCTCAACAAGATATGTCACCCCGTTTGCGCTGTTTCATATCCAGAGAGACGACACAAAACAGGAACGCAATATGGAGTACGTTCTCAACCTGGATAAGTCGTTTTTCAATCTCGAGGTGCTCAATGACAAGGATCTGATTTTTGCCGATCCGATGAACGCCACAGGGGGTAGCCTGGTCACAATCATGAGTTACCTGCTGAAGCAGGGGGTAAAGCCGCGATCGATCAGGTTTTTCAATGTCATCTCCGCATTAAAGGGGTCGCTGAGGATCATCCGCGCATTGGAAAACACTACCGTATATACCCTGTGGATGGATCCGATGCTCAATGAAGCGGCCTATATCATGCCCGGTCTCGGCGACGCCGGTGACAGGATAAACGGTCCCGATGAGAGCGATCGCCCTCGAAATATGATTCAGCTGATATCGGATTACGGAGCGAATATATCAGAGCTCTATCGTTCCCAGGTGCGTGAAATTGAGGAAACCGTACTTGGGAAATAAACAGCGCTCTATCCTGATTATTGCATCTATTGGCGTCTCATCCTTTTTTTCAGGTTGTGAGACAGGCGTGCCGCCGGAAGAAGTCGCTCAAGTCTACTACAATTTGGGAAACGCGTATTTTGAGCTTGAAGAGTTTGGACCTGCGGCGACGGCCTATCTAAACGCGCTTGCACTCGATGATTCCCTTCCCCAGGCCGGGTATAACCTGGCGAGAGCCTATGTTGAAGCGGGAGACTATGAGAAGGGGCTTGAAGCGCTTACCGATCTCTTAGAGGAAGACCCCGCCAACAATCTGATTATGAGTACAATCGGCTGGACTCATTACCTACAGGGCGACTATGAGCTTGCGCTCGAAACTTTCGAATTGATGCTCGAGAGAACGCCTACGGATGAACATGGGTTGTATAATGCCGCCGTCCTATCCCTGAAGCTCGAGAAAAAGGAAGCGGCGCTCGGTTATTTTCAAAGACTCCATAAGGAGACCGGAGAGGTTGAAATTCTCTATCGTATTGCGTCGATTCAACTGGATCTACAGCGTTGGGGTGATGCTATTGATACTCTCTCCCGGTATATCGATGAGAGGCCGGAAGATGCAGATGCCTATTATGATCTGGGAATTGCCTTTGCTGCCGAACGGTATTACGGACGGGCCCTCGAAGCGTTGGAGGCGGGTATCGAGCTCAAGAAAAATGATCCGCTGTTCTATTTTGAAAAGGCGGTTATCCTGATTCTCTATATCGAAAATATCGATGAAGGGTTGAAGGCTTTGGATGCGGCGGTTAAGGCGGGGTTTAAGGACCTCGAGAGAGTACGCGCGCTTCTCGCCGCCGATGAGCTTCTGTTCTATGATGAGCTCGAGCGGTTTTTTGAAGAGAAGAATCTGCTTCCCGAGGAGCTTCCTGCTGAGGAGCCTGCAGGTGGGGATGCAGCCGGTTCCGGTGCGGCGGACGAGGACAGTCCAGATGGCGAAGAGCCGGGTGCCGGTGAGTCGGGGACGGATGACCGCCCGGAAACTGAAGATTCGAGAGATTAAAAAAAAAGACCCGCCGGAGACCGGGCGGGCCGTGTCGTAGTCGGGCCGGAAGGAATTCCCGGCTCAAGAAATGCCTTACTTAAATTTTTCCAGGGCTTTTGAGACCGAATCGAGAACAACATCCGGTGCCGGGCTGCCGTCGATGTCGATGGTGAGGCCTTTTTCGTTGTAATAATCCAATAGTGGAGCGGTCTGCTCTTTATATACAGCCAACCGATTGCGGATAGAGTCTTCCTTATCATCTTCGCGCTGAATGAGCTCTCCGCCGCAGCGATCGCAAATCCCTTCTTGTTTTGGAGGCATATACTCTACGTGGTGGATGTTGCCGCAGTTGGGGCAAATGCGACGTCCACTCAGACGGGAGACAATAACCTCATCAGCTACCTCGAAGTTTATTACAGCGTCGATCTGATCGATATCTGCAAGCGCCTCCGCCTGGGGGATCGTCCGCGGAAACCCGTCGAGGATGTATCCTGATTTTGTATCACCTTCGGACAGACGTTCCCGAACAAGCTCAACAGTAAGCTCATCGGGAACCAGTGCTCCTGAATCGAGTATGGCCTTTACCTTCTTACCCAATTCTGTTTCATTTTTGATTGCCGCTCTGAAAAGGTCACCGGTTGAGATGTGGGGAATGCCGATTTTTTCGGCGAGCTTTGAAGCGATGGTTCCTTTTCCGGCACCCGGGGGGCCAAAAAAAACAAGTTTCATACAGTTTCCTCCGTTAGTACATAGGTTGGTCTTTCGCCAGGCGACGGTACGTACACCTTTGCACACTCCTGTGAACATACACCCGCGCCGACGCCTTCTTTCTGAGGGAAGTACCTTCCGCAAACAGTACATCTTTCGTAGCGAATACGGCAAGTATCGGAACAGAACTCTACAGCATGTTCGCTTGGAGCATAATAGCGTCCGCAGGTTGGGCACCGCCGGAAAGCCGGTGCCGGAACATCACTCATGGCAGGATAGAATGTATCAGAAATCTGCTTTGTTGTGCGTCTTTTTTTGTGAAGAATTTCTTATTGGAGCCGATCTTGATATCGCGGGTTTTTCCTCGTATTTTATGAAGTAGAAAAAAGTACACATAAGGAGGAAGTATGAGCTTTCTAGATAGAGTACAAGAGACTATAGATCAGGGATTGAAGAGTTCGAGAGAGCTGTTTGGAAAGGCAAGAGACAAGGCGAAAGATCTTGGGGAAATTGGGGTTCTCCGATTTGAGATCAAGCAGCTCGAGGCTCAAGCCGAGAAGCTTATCGCAAAACTCGGATCTAAGACCTACGAGACTCTGGTTGTCGAAGAGCAGAAAACGGTGAGTGCGGGTACTCAGGGTATCAAAGAGATCCTCAACGCAATCGCTGAGGTCAAACAGGAAATCGAATTGAAGGAACGGCAGATAAAGGAGTTCGAATAAATATTTCATCTGCTGTTGACATTTTTGTATAGGGTAAGTATTAATACACTCCTGTTCCGGAAAATCCGGAAGTCATTGTAGCGCAGGCAAGATTGAAATGCCGGCGGCTAGTTTGCCTTGATACCGGCTCAAAAGGCCGTGATCAAAGGCATAGATCTTTGTCATAGAGTAGATAATAGGGAAGGGGA
>CAZHXC010000062.1:0-10396 GCA_964536145.1 uncultured Spirochaetales bacterium
GCCGCCGGCGCGCCCTGATCTTTTATGGCGGAAGCGAGACCCGCCAAACCGTCGATAAGCTCGTCTCTATCCGCGGCGAGCTGTAACTCGTGCGCCTTGCCTGAAGGATGCACGTAGGAGTGCTCGACGATTACTAACGCGATCTCATTGGCCGCTCTCTCCGTGTAGTGACGGATGAGGTCCGGTACAACAGCACCGTCCTCTGTTGCGACACGGTTCGCCATCGGCGGCATGGCGATTCTGTTTTTCATTACTCCGGTCCGAAGCTTAAGCTCCTGCGAAAGCAGACTCATAATGTCCCCCTTTTCATCGCTTCTTGGCAGTGAATTGTTGCGGTCTTTGCCAATTCGAATACCAATTGTATACTGCTGCCTGGTTCCTTGTGAACCAATCGGAAAAACGGGGCTTTGGAACAAGCACTACCGGGCGGCTAAACAGGAGGATGCAGTGAAGATAACCGATGTAACCGTGACCGTAATCAATTGGAAAAGCGAGCGATGGAGGGTTGGCAACTCCTACTCGGGCGGAGACAAACTCCTCGGTGTGCTCACCGTGGACACCGATGAAGGCCTGCAGGGCCACTGTTTTCTCGGCTCGTCCCGTCAGGGAGCTGACGCTCACATCGGCCCTCTCATGGAGTTCGTCAAACCGTGGCTTGTGGGGGCGAACCCCCTCGATATCGGTGCAATCTGGAAAAAGCTTTGGGCCGAAAATCGTAACATATCAACCCACGTCATGGGAGCGGTGGATATAGCGTTGTGGGATATTGCGGGCAAGACGGCGAATATGCCGATACACAGGCTTCTTGGTACCTGCAAGCATGAAGTGCCGGCCTACGCAAGCTCAGCGTGGCTCCCTTCACCGGAGCACTACGCCGAGGAAGCTATGAAGTTCAAGAGTGAAGGGTGGCTCTCGTACAAGATACATCCGCATACAGTACCAAAAAAAGACATGGAGATTTGCCGTGCTGTCCGGAAGGCGGTCGGGGAAGAGATGGTCCTGATGCTCGACAGCATGTGGTCATACGGCTACGAAGAGGCGCTGCGTGTGGGGCGTGTTCTCGAGGAGCTCGACTACTTCTGGTACGAGGACCCGCTCGCGGATGAGGACATATACAATTATGTGAAGCTCAGACAAAAGCTCGATATACCGATTATCGCCACGGAGTTCGCGCCGGGGCGTTTCTATGGTCTTGCCCAATGGGTGCAGCAGATGGCGATAGACATCCTCCGCGGCGATGTGATGGTGTTTGGCGGTATTACTCCTATGGTAAAGATCGGTCATCTTGCCGAGGCCTTCCACATGAAGTGTGAGATCCACCACGGAGCGAACTCCCTCGGCAATGTCGCCAATCTCCACGTTACCATGGCTATGAACAACTGCGACTTTTACGAGGTGTTCCCGTGCTCCGGTGCGAACAAATTCGGTCTGGTTGAGGATGTGGAGGTCGACAAAAAAGGGATGGTGTATGCACCGGAAAAGCCGGGGCTTGGATACGAGATAGACTGGGACTTAGTGAAACGCGAGACAGTGGAAGTGGCGCGTTAGCGGACCGATTGTGACGGCACCCTGCGGGACAGCGGGGTTACCGGCGCCCCGACGGCTGAAGGCGGCGGGTACCCGTCGACGGCTGAAGGCAACCCGGGCCCGAGGCAGTCCGGCCCTGAGGATCAAGGCAGGTGCCGGCTAAAAAACTCGAGCCAGTTCGCGTGAAAAATCCGGTCGATGTCGGCGTTTGAATAGTTTCGGGCGGAGAGCTCTGAGGCGAGCGCCTGCAAATCGGTATAGCGCCTTATTTCTTTTGGTGTTTGTTCGTTTCCGTATCCTCCGTCTAAGTCGGTTCCAAGGGCGACATGATTCAACGAGCCCGATATTTCGGCGATGTGGTCGATATGGTCGGCTACCGAGGAGAGAGGCAGCGAATCGGACTTGCTCGTTCCGCGCACCCATCCCTTTGCAAGCATCCACGCATCAAAGCTCACGCCGATGACGCCGCCACGTTCCACGATTCTTCGTATCTGATCATCTGAAAACTGGCGTACACCCGGGACGAGTGCTCTGCAGTTGTTGTGACTTGCGAGTACCGGCCCTGCATAGTGTTCGAGAGCTTCATCAAAACTTTTGTCCGAGAGGTGGCTCAGATCGAGAACGATCCCCAGCGATTCAAACGCCTTCAGCAGCTCTTTGCCACGTGGGCTCAAGCCTTCCGAAGCGCCCGTTCCCCCTGCGTAAGCGCTTACACCGTAATGCGTAAGGCTCACCACCCGCAGCCCGCTTTCAAACCACTCTTCCGCACGATCAACTCTGGTGATTGGGTCCGCTCCCTCCATCGCCAGTATGTATCCAACGGGCAAGTTGCCGTCATTACTGTTCACCCAGCGGCCCCAATGGTCGGCGAGATCGGTCTTTGTGCTGATCATTTGCATATGACCGCTTTCTTCGAGATAGGTGTAGTAGCTCGCCTGCCCGTAGGCGACCGACCCGGCAATCTCCTGAGAAGCATAGTCTAAAGCCGCTCGGTTGAAGCCGCCGTTGGGAAATATTTTTGAGTTCCAGCGGGCTAATACCGTTGCAAGACAGACTGCTGCACCGGCCTTTTGCATCTCAGGAATCGTCAATACCGCGTTTCCGCGGCAAAGCAGATCGGTCATGCCCTTTTCTTTCGCGTTGATTTCATCGAGCGGTAATGTGAGGTCACGATTCAGATGGAGCGCGTTTAACGAAAGATCGAGGTGAGCGTCAAATATATAGGGCATTATATTCTTCCCCGCGCCGTAATGGGCCAGGTGTCCAGAAGTTTTCCATTATCATCTACGACAAACGCTTTGTCGAAGTGATGAACAGCCGTGCAGACATGAGCCGGGACAAGAAACATCGTCTCTGCCAATTTGGGCGCTCCGTTTTTGGAGGTGAAGATCCAGTGCTCTTCGCTTATCGGGCCGGGTACCGCTTCCGGATACGATATCAGTGCTGCCCTCTCCGGATGATCCATGGATATTGCTTTTGCGCCGGCGTCTATTGTGAAGTTGCCGTTGCCGGGAATACTTACAACCCGTGAGAGTATCATGGCGGCAAACTCGTAGGGCAGGTCGGAATGCTTTGCACTTTCCCAGTCATGCAGAAACAACGTACCGGGAGAAGGCGTGAGGTGACTGTACGGCGCGTACTGGGTGAACATCGGGGTGCCGCCCACCACAATCTCCTCAACATCGAGGTTTGCTCTTTTTAACTCGTCGCGCAGCGCGTCCAAGGTGTTTACGGTGTCCGCCGCGAGCCTCTTCTTTACCTCAGGATCAGGATCTTTGTTGTGGCCTTCATAGGCGTGGATGCCTTTGAAGAGGGTACCGCCGGCACCGTCGATCTCCTTTGCCAGAGTCACCGCTGTTTCGATAGACAGAACCCCGGTCCGGTTCATCCCGACATCAAAATCGATGAAAACCGGTATTCGGACGTTCCACTGGGAAGCCGTCGCAGCAATTTCGCCAAGCGCCTCAACGCTGTCGACAATGCAGGATATGCGTGCGTTTTTATTTGCTTCAATGAGCTCTATGAGACCTTTTACGGTCGGTCCCACCGGCTGGTAAGCAAGCAAAATATCTTCTGCGCCGGATTGCGCGAGCATTTTCACTTCAGCAAGTGTCGCGCATTTGAACTTCGATATCCCGGCATCGATTTTCATTCGTACAATTTGCGGGCATTTGTGTGTCTTGACGTGCGGACGCAGCCGCCGGGGGCTGCCGACCGTTTCTATCGCCTGTGTGATGTTCCGCTCGATGCGGTCAAAGAAAAAGATAAGGGCAGGTGAGGGTATTGAGTCGCTTTCGAGCTGAACCATGGTTCCAGTCTCCCTTTTTTACTCCGATGCAGTTATCCTACTATAGAACGCCGCTTGAGATTGGGCAAGGCGAGGCGGCGGGGTGAGTGTGGGCATCTCTCAAATCCCCAACTCCTCACCAACAAGCACGACGTTTATTCTGTTTTTCTGAGGGAACATAGATCCTTCGATGATGACGGTGAACCGGCAGATCCGCCAGTCGTTGTTGCAGTCGGTGCAGTTGCCGGTAACCACGCAGGGCAGCCTGCCGAAGTTTTCGTTGTGATGTTTGAGGGCGTGCCGTTTCGCGTTGATCGGCGCGGCGGTTTCGTGTATTCGCCTGTACGCACTTTCCACATCTTTCACTATTTTGTTTGCGCCGATAACGAGTATCACCTTATCAGGGCCGAAAATAACCGGTGCCACCCGGTTTCCAACCGCATCGGTACTCACAATTTTTCCGTCAAGGGTTATAGCGTTGGCGCCGGTTATGAATACATCCGCAGTAAATGCCTCTTTTTGAGCCCTCAATCTTTCTTCACCCTGAAGAATCGTGTATCCGTCAGCGTCACGCGCAAAGGGATCGATCAACGTATTCCGGTTTCTCCGTTTCAGCTCCTCCATCACGCCGATTTGATCCACACTCATCGAATCACCACGGACAACACGCACATCCTCCGGGATCAGGGAGATTACCGCATCAAGTGCTTCCTGCTTTGTTGATGCGTAAACGCCGTGAATGTTCTTCTTGAGGAGTGTTGCCGCCGTTTTCTCACCCTGTTTATCGTAAAAGTGCTTCTTTTCGTAACTCAAGTCGTTCTCGTCAATCATCATGTTCCCAGATTACTCGATGGCGTAAACGATGCCGTTTGCTGATGCAATGTATACAACACCGTCGGCTACTGCAGGGGAAGAAACAACAGGCGCACCGGTTTCGTACTCCCAAAGCTTGTTTCCGGAATCGGCGTCCACCGCATAGAGGTTCCCATCGTTACAGCCGACAAAGAGAACTCCGCCCGCCAGTGCGGGTGAAGACCTGATAGTATCTCCACCGGTGAATACCCAGGTCTTCTCGTGGGATGAAAGATCGACGGCTACCAGTTTATTGCTCGACCCGACATACAGTGTTTCCTTGTCTATTACGGGCGAAGAGTAGGTCACTCCGTCGAGCTTCAGCGCCCACAAGTAGCCGGTTTGTCGGGGAGGTATGAGCCAATCCGGCGGTACGATGCTCAAGCTTTGCAGGTAGAACTTCAATAGGAAATTGCGGGTAGGATGTTCGTTCGGCCAGCTTCTCGCCATCGAATCGATGCAGAAAAGATAGCCGCGCGTGCTTGCGAAATAGGCCCTGTCTCCGGCCACAACGGCTGACCCGCGCGTGTTGCCGTAGGCGTCAAACTTCAACCTGAGTCTGCCGGTGATCGCATCGAGCACATAGAAGTAACTGTCGGAATCTCCGACAAAAAGCAATCCGTTGTGGACGACCGGCGATGCCAGCACATGTCCCTCCGTTTCATGTTGCCACTCCAGCTCTCCGGTTTGCGCATCCACGGCGTACACCATGTACTCGCCACTCGCGAAATATACGCGCCCGCCTGCAACGGCCGGTGAAGATCGTATACCGTACTTTGCACGATACACCCAGATCTTCTCTCCCGTCTCCGCATCAAGCGCATACAGGTTGCTGTCATTCGACCCAACGTACACAACACCATCATGCACGGCTGCGGAGGATTCGAACCAGCTTTCCGCTTGAAAACTCCAGAGAGGTTCACCGGTTTCTATATCCAGCGCATAGAGATGATTGTCGGTCGATCCGATATACACGCGGCCATCCGCCACCGAGGGAGACGCCTCTATGAAACTCCCGGTTTTGAATTGCCATTTGAGAACACCCTCCGGAGCGGTACTGTTTTCACCGTAACGCGAGGTGCCGGCGACATCGTGCCTGAACATGGTCCATTCACCGGGTGCGGAGTTAGAGCTGAGGGTAACCTTTGGTGCTCCAATCACGTCGGTGAAGTAAAAGAGTATCGTAACGGTCAGAGCGACAACGGCAATGACTGAAACCGATAGCGTGATTGACCGCTTTAGGATTCTTATCTTCCGCCTGCGGGATACCCACTCCTTCCGCAGGCGATCTATCTCTGAGAGAGAACGCAGCGGGCCTTGCTCGAGCTTGGTGATCTTCGTACCGCTACAGTACTTACAGAATGACCGGTCCGGCGAATTAGGTTCATAGCAGACAGGACACATGATCCATTTTTTTTCATCGTCTGCCGTGCCGGCGCCGTTGTGTAGAAATGTTCCCTTAGGTTCCAACATGAAAAAAATAGCAGGTTTTCCTACAATAGTAAACAATGCACGCCGGTTCACGGCGGAGCACCTGTTCAGGCCGCCTTAGCGGTTTACAAAATCATCGATATCTTTTTTTTCAACAGGATCAATCCCGATGCGCGTTGCCTGGAGCGTTCCCGCGGTGAGAGCGGTTCTGGTCGCTTCGGTCACATTTCCGCTTTGGATCAGCTCCGCGATGAGCGTGGCGGTTACCTGGTCACCACATCCGGTTGTATCGACAACCTTTTGATCGGCCATCGCCGGGACCGGGATATGCAGAGCCTTCTCTTGGGTTATCAGATATCCGCCCTTCTCACCATGGGTTATCAGCACATTTTTCACACCCTGTTTGAACATCTTCTCCGCGGCCCTTCCCGCCGAGGTAGTATCCGATATCTTTACACCCGTCAGCAACTCGGCTTCATGCTCGTTTGGCTTGATGAGGAAGATGTTTTGACTCAACAAGCCGGTGTAGTCTGTTCCGGCGTTTATTCCACCGGGATCAAGCACGGTTCTTATACCGTAGCGACCGGCAAGCGCCAAGGTATGGGCGGCGGTTTCAAGCGGAAGCTCGAGGGTGATCCCCAGAAAGCCACCTTGCTGACCAACCCTTCCAAACAATGGCGAACATTTATCCAGATGAGCGGGAAGAAAGTCGCTGTTTATACCTGGAAGCACGTATATCTGATTATTTCCTTTGGTATCGACAGGGATGAGTGCCATACCCGGCAGCTTTCTTGTTTTTCTGTAGCTTTCGATCGAAATAAAACCGGTATGTACACCGCTCTTTCTCAGAGAGTTGTACGGAACGGACCAGAGATGGAACGGATCCTTCGCCGTTTTGCCGATCATGGCGACTTTGCCTTTTCCGATGTACGTAGCAAGCATCTGCGCGATATTTCGGGATTTCCCTCCGGGACCGATCTTTGCCGTGCCGCTGAAGGTGAGCTCTCCCGGCCCGAGCAGCGTGTTGACACCGGCTGCTATGATATCGGTATTGAGGCTACCCACGATAATCGCCTGTATTCGGTGTGTGGATCTTGATCTCAGCAATTGCTTCACCTGTCGAGCTTTACAAATTCCGGCCAAACGGTGGCATAGAATGACCGCTGGATGCCCCGCACGCTCTCACCGCCGTCAACGATGATATTCGAGCCCACGTTGAATCTCCCCGCTTCCGATGCGAGAAAGATCGCGGCACCCGCAAGGTTCTCCTTCTGTCCTACCCGCTTTGCAGGAATGACCCTCTTCATATCATCGGTGCGGTCCCTGGCGGCCTTGTTGAGGTCCGTCGGGAAATCCCCGGGTGAGATGGTGTTGATATGGACACCCTCCCACGCGAGGCTGTCGCCAAGGTGGCGTCCCAACTGGATTACCGCCGCCTTGCTTGCGCCGTAGGCGTAGTTGTATGCCGAGTTGAGTTTTCCGCAACCGTCAATCGAAGCAATGTTGATCACGTTCGTGGGAGTTTCAGGAGATGCTCCCACCCGCAGGAAAGGCAGGAAGCTCTGGATCATGAAGAAGATGGCCTTCAAGTTGAGGTCCATCACACCATCCCAGACTTCCTCGGTCACCTCTTCGATCTCTCTCCTGCCGTCGCTGATTCCGGCGTTGTTCACCAGTATGTTGAGCGACTGTTCCTTCTCACCATAAGCGGCGGCGAGTGCTTTGATTCCTTCTACCGAGCTCACGTCCGCGGTTATGCATTCGCATTCTCCGATTTCAGAAAGCTCCTGTTGCTTCTTTTTCAGAACATCTTCTCTCCGGGCGACAAGGTACACCTTAGCGCCGTGATGAACGAAACCTTCGGCTATCATTGCGCCGATACCGGTGGACCCACCGGTTATAAGCGCGATTTTTCCTTCAAGCGAAAATATGTCTTTCATGATATGACTCCTCCTTGTGATTGCGGTGCCACCGGCTGCAACCGGCGGCGCCGTATCGGGCTTTTTATCTCGTGCTGCCAATCTCGCTTTGGCACGCGCCGCCCGCACACATCACACGCAGTGTAGCGGACGCAGCCCTTACAAATCGAACTCTACCCCCAACTCTTCAGCGGCATCCTTCAATGTCTGGATGACTTCCGGCCATAGCGGAATGCCGTTGGCTTCACGGTCCTTCTGCACCTCAGCTTCGTAGCCTCCGGCGATATAGATGTGCTCGACACCCGGGAGCTTGGGTAACGAATCGTACGCTTCAATCATCTCATCCATCCGGGCCTTAAAGGTGTCCACCGGAATGAAGCTGCCGATATTGAAGGCGCCTACGAAATGGCTCGTTCCTTTTTCCGTCTGAAAAATCTCGGGTGCGGATCCGGTGAGTATCGCGGTAAAGATATCGATTGTAACGCCGAGGCCGAAGCCTTTGAAAACACCGAGTTCCGGGGTTCCACCCAGTGGCAATATCCCGCCGTTGTCAGGCTTCCGTTGGCCCGGGTCGGTCATCGGTTTTCCGTTCTTGTCTATTGCCCAGCCTTCCGGTATCGGCTTTCCTTCAAGAAGCGCCTTCCGGAACTTGCCTGCCGCCACCACCGCCGTTGCCATGTCGAGGACAAAGGGATACTTCCTGTTTGACGGTGCGGCCACCGAGAGCGGATTGGTCCCGACGGCGATTTTTGAGCTCCCCGGCGGAACAACTTCCGGAACGGGTGAGTTTGTCAGGGCAATCCCAATCATGTCGTGTTCGAGCGCCATCATTGGATAATAGAATCCCGGACCATAGTGTGTGCTGTTACGCACCGCAACAAAACCCGCACCGGCTTTCCCTGCGAGCTCGATCGCTTTCTTCATAGCGCGATAGGTCACAGCGTATCCCAGTCCGTGACCTCCGTCTATCGTAGCGACCGCCGCGCCTTTTTCCGTGATCTTGATCTCAGGTTGTGGATCTATCCGTCCCTCTTGAATTCCCCTGATGTAGAAACCCACCAGGCTGACAATCCCGTGGGTTTCTACACCCCGGAGGTCGGCGGTTACCAGCACGTCCGCCATGATCGCGGCGTCGCCCTCCGGGACACCCACCGCCTGCAGCTCCCGGGCTGCAAGTCTTCTCAACTTTCCTGCGTCTACTCTGACTCTCTCTTCTGCCATGCGTTTCTCCTCTTCATCGATGTATGTACGTATCGTATCATACCGATATTACATCTGCTGCATGCGCCAATAGGCGCCGTCAAGCTCAACCGGAGCAGTTGAGAAGCGATGGACCTCGGACAACTCCAACAGGGAACCGTCAACCGATCCCGCAACCACGCGGCCGCTGCTTGCTCCGAGATCAATGGCTATATATGTCTTTCCTGTACCCGTCATGTTCGTTGCGCGTTTACATCTGTTCGCACATGGCTCTATATGCCGCCGTCATCGACTCAGCGTATTCACCGCTTATCCGGGGAATCTCCCCGCCGCCTTTCAATTGTTGTGCAACGAGGTAATTCTGGCATAATGCTTCCACATTCTCCATCCGCCAGTACGCCGCCTCGAGGTGCTTTCCCCGGGTGATCACGCCGTGGTTGCGCATAAAAACCGCGGTGTGAACGGCGCTCAAGCCGCCGACGACCTCTCCGCACTCGGGGCTTCCGGGAAAGCGGAACTCCGCCAATCCGATTTCACCTAAGAAGATCTCGCTTTCAGGGGTCAGAAAGCGCTCCGGAACCACGCCTGCGGCCGCAAAACCGGTGGCGATAGGCGGATGCGCGTGGCAGCAGGCTTTTGCATCCGGTTGGGCTTTCATGATTGCCAGGTGTGTCAGAATTTCGCTGGTGCTTTTTCGGTGGCCCGCAAGCTGACGGCCGTCGAGGTCTACAAGGCAGATGTCTTCAGCCTTCATAAAACCTTTGCTGATAAGGGTGGGTGTGCAGAGTACGAGGTTGTCGCCTACCCGGATGCTCAAGTTCCCGCCGTTGCCGTCGACGTAATGGCGTTGCCACATCCGCCTCCCGATCTCGCAGATAAACACTTTGAGCTCTTCGATCTCAGGTGAGTTGAAAAAGCCGCTTAACTCTCTATCCGTAGATGGGTCTGCACCGGGTGTCCAGTTGTACTGAGGGTCAGGTATCGCCGGCTCGCCGTCAGCCATAGCGTCCATAGTGCTCATAGCCTCCTCCATGATCTGGAATCTTAGTCTTCCGCTGCGGGAGGAATCAATACAAATTTGCCAAGATGCTCTTTTTTCATGAACTCCCGCTGCGCGTTTGCAATATCTCCGAGCGGGAAGGTCTTTGCGATAAGCGGTTGTATTTCGCCGCGCTCGATG
>CAZHXC010000063.1:0-10382 GCA_964536145.1 uncultured Spirochaetales bacterium
TGAAATCCGGGAAACTCAAACGGTGTTTTCCGGGAATTCTATGCTATGACAAACAATTGACTTTGGTGTGGTGTCGGTCTTCTTTTAATCGCCCAAGTACTTGCTTCTCAGGCAATGAAAAGAATATGTTAATCCGGCTAAGTGGGTGCTCCATCCGGTCCACCAGCCTTTCTTGATAGATTCCCTCGATTTGTGGTTGCAGCCCTGTTAGATGCAATTCTCCGGCAAGGTACACGAGGTCACCAATAACATCCGGGCTCTTCTTGACCTCAGAATTATCTATCAGCTTATGAAAAGTTTCCGTAATACGCTCGCGATCCAGTTCACCGTGCAAATACAGAATCCCCATCGCTTTCACCGCTGCTATTCTAATAAATTGGTCTATTCGCGGATTCTCTACTATTGCAACCAGCGCGTCGAGATTGCCGTCGAAGACCGATGCCCACAGGCGTGGTAAGTCCTCGGTTACAATATCGCCACAGAACCAATACTCATCCCCTTCAAGCCCACTGAAAAATCGACACAGTAGCGGATAGGCCCTTTTTTCTCTGAATTGTGCCAACAGAAACATCGCGAAGGTGTAATCCATCCGCTTCTCATCTTCTTTCGTCGCCTGAAGATTGTCGGTACTCCGTTGAAGGACATCTAATAATGACGGGGTAACCTCGTCTTTTCTCCTTATAGCAGCTTCCAAAGCCGCTCTTGGGAATTGACCCGTGTAGTAGCGCAGCTGCGCCAGTATCTCTTTCACTTCCATTATGTATTCCTTTCGTATTGGGGCGGAGCTTCTCCTACGTTTTCTATTAGTCTGGGGAAACGGGCCGCAGGATCCTCGTTCTTGTAAATCGCAACAACCTCGATATTGTGGACAATGTGCCCTATTGACCATCGGCAATTCGATCAGAGTCATCTATCGGAACGTCAGCAACGGCGGCAAGAGCATCTGCAAATGCATTCGGATCGTAATTGGCCGCGGCCTTTCTGAAGAAGTCTCGAGTTTCTTGCCGGACCACTTCATTATTCACTGAGGAAACGATGAAGCTGTTTAGAGAAATGCCCTCCTCTTTTGCCAGCTCCTTGAGCCGCTGGTGTATGTGGTCAGGAAATCTTACTTGAATTGTTTTCATACATCCTCCCTAATCCTTCGCAAAAACTCGCCCGGTGTTAATACATCAATAGGGTATTTCAGCTCCCGGTTCTTGAAGTCTTGGATATTGTGAGTGATGATTGCATCAGCATCAAAGTTCGCCGCGCATTCAAACACCATATCGTCGTTCGCGTCTTTGAGATTCGGACGAAGTCGATAGTAAATAGGTACCTCTACGGTGTGGTACGCCAAAGCCGAGAGAATTGCCTGGATCTGCCGGCGATTGAGTTTGGTTGTGCCTTGTTCTAATGCCCGTATAAGTTGAGCCCGGTATTCGAGAAACAAAGCGACTGAAGTACCAAAGCGGAACCGACGAAACGGTATTTCCGACAACAGAGCGAAACTAGCGCCGCGGCGGCTACGAACTGCCGCAACCCATACACAAGTATCGAATACCACCGGCATAGCCACATATATACACCTACAGGTGCGTTTTTGTCAAGTAATGATACGCCATGCTTTCAAACCCTTAATTGAGCGCCGGCGGGCACATCCGGTCATTGATGAATATCGATAGATTTTCTATCCTATGCCTGTGGCAAAGCAATCGAGGAGGAACCGTAAACGCCATTCAGTTCCGGATCACGGCCGGTTACCCGCTTCAGAGCTTCTACAGGTTTTTGCCTCATCATGGGCGAACGGTAGCTGGTTACAAGCCCTTACCTCCTATCGTGCCTGGACTTCCAGGACAGGAAGAAAACGGGATGCGAATATCGAAGGGGAGCTTCTCTTTCGCAGCGCGTCCTCCCGCTATGCCGACGGCATGTTTCAGCAGGCCGTTCAGCATCTTGACGAAGCCTTGCGGTTGGATCCGGAGAGAAAAAAGCGCTACCTCTTCTACAGGGCAATTTGCCTGGCAAGAGACGGAATGCTTCAAGAGGGACGAGAAGCTTTTGATGCTTTACAGGACAAATTTCACGCGGAAGTCCTTGCGGCTTTGGAACAGTTTGAGGACAAGCTCCCACAAGAGGCGCCGGAAGATGTTCCGTTTGAAACAGGGATGCTGCTAAGGTTCTGGAAGGGAATTGAGGCGGGGAAGGAAATCGAATCTGCTTCGAAAGTTCTGCAAAACTTGACCAAAGCTTATATGCTTTTTTCCCGCAACGAGGATCCGGAACCGGCGTTGAAGACCATAAAGGACTCTCGCGGCGTAGAACATGCAGTTTGCTACCTGATGCTGCTTTTCGCTATTTATAACAGACGTTCTTTGCGGGTTCGTAATATCATCACAGGTGATCTGCCCTCCTTTGGTTGGAAGGACATTGGCAAACTGCTCGACATACATCTCGTGCTTCTGTTGAGAGAAAAAAAGTATAACGAGATATTAGCGTTGGAAAGCATTGTATCCGATCGCCAAATTGCGGCGGATATGCTGGATAGTATTCTAGACGAGGTGTACTTCCAACTCGGGATCGCTGAAATAAACGAAGGTCGTGCGGAAAAAGCTCTAGAATATTTCTTGAAAATTCAGACCTCCACTACGCCGGTAATTCACAACATCGCGTTGCTGTATCAACGGCTCGAGAGGTACGGAGAAGCCAATGAATATTGGATTCGCCTCCATAAAGGTGAAAAGAAACCGAAGAAAACAGATCCGGAAAACACCAAGCTTTCTTATGCTTCCGCACTGAAATACATAGCGCGTAATTACATGCATGCCGGCGAGCCGGATAACGCCCTTCCATATCTTGAAGAGGCGCTTAACCTGTTGAAGAACGATGTCGATGCTCTTCTGTCTTTACAGATGGCCTATGTTGAACTTGGAGAGATGCGGAAAGCTTTGCAGTGCGCTCAATTGCTTTATGAAACTGAACCGCACAACGAAGAGTTCCTTCTCAACTATGTCTTATCTGCAAGCACCACGGAAAGTCCGGACGTCCTTATCCCCCTCTTCAAAAAGGCTCTCGAGGGGAATCCGGACAATGATGTGTTCAGTGAGGGGCTCTTCACCTGCCTGATAGAAAAAGCTCTTGAGCTTCGTTCGAAACATACTGAAGAGGCCAGAAACCTCACTGAAGAGGCGAAAGAGATTTTGGCGCGCGGCCTCAAACGCCGTCCAAAACTGGACCCAAAACTTGCATATCTCGAAGCTCTTTTCTTACAAATGGACGGCAAAGTGAAAGAGGCGGATAGAAGTTTTCAGAAGGTAGCGAAATCCGTAAACGACCATTCAACCGGATTTCAACTTGGCAAAGCTTTCTATGAGGATGATCGGGTTGGCGATGCCGTGGAGCTGTTCAAGGAAATTGCGATGTGCGATTGTGTATGGAGCCAACACCTGTTCGAGGACAGCATAGAGTTTCTTGCCGAGTACGATGATCGTGAAAATGCGGAGTTGCTCTGCAATCTGGCCGTTACAAACAAAGAGATGAGTTTATACGACATCTCGGCTTTGCTGATGGATTTTAGCAAACCCGCTTGGGCGCTATCGTATTCAAGCATGCTTATCAAAGAAGAAGACGCGGACGAAGACGATCATTATCTACATCTGCTCATACTAAACGAAATAGGAGACAAGCAACAGACGCTTCGGTTTGCCGATACCCTTCATCGGAAAGCGATGGAGTTCGGGAATACCGAGGACGTGGCATTTTACAAGTACGTTATTAAAGAGATTAAAAGGAGCGGAAAGTTTAGACCATTCTATGAGTAACGGAAAAATGAGGGGCAGAAAAAAACGATCGCTTCTACGGCCGGAGAAAACGCCCTATGACATCCTCGGTATTTCTGAGACGGCTACTTTCCATGAGATTCGAAGCGCTTACTTGGAGAAAGTACGAATGTCTCCGCCGGAAAAAGATCCGGAGGGTTTTCAAGAAATCAGGAAAGCCTACGGACTGCTCATTGACGGCGAAAAGAAAAAAGAGTTGGATTTCTCGCTCTTTAAGACCGAGTCTCATCTTGATGTGGATAGCGGTATAGAATATGATTTCAGGGCAATAGCACAGCGGAGACTGCTCCGAATCCTTCTTTCTTCCTCTGATTTCTACGTAAAGGATTTTTCAAGGGATTTTAGAACAATAGACGAATATATCAAGAAATTGAAATGAGAAAGGAAGGAGAGACGAGGTTGTTTCCGTTGCGCCGAGCCCCCAGAAAACGTTTCCCCTTTATTATTTCCACATATGACCGGAGATCTACCATGAACCCGGAAAACCTTTTTGGAGCAGAAAGGTCACCGGACGATTTTCTGCGGATACTTAACAGCATACTCGAACAATGCGTGGAGAATGGGACCAAGATCTCTACACTTCTCAAGAATGCAGTTTTTCTGGAATCTGCTTTGGATGAGCTGCTCGACGGAAAGCAAATTGAACGAGCTACCATTGATGGTTCAGATAACGATATCCGGTCATTCTTTTCCGAGCTCATACCGGTACTCGACAATCTTGAGCGATTGAAACAAGCGGTAATGGAGACCGGATCGGAGGAGTGGAGATCAGGTATTACCCTCTTATTTGAAAGGATGATGGAATTGCTAAACTCCTATGATTTTCGATTGTCTGCGGTAACCGGGACGGCTTTCGACCCGGCACGACATGAAGCAATAAGCACTGAGTACAATCCGCATCTGCCACCCGGTTCTGTTTCGGAAATCGTTGAATCAGGCTGGCTTTACCAGGACACGGTTCTCAGGTATGCAAAGGTAACGGTTACAAGAAACAGGGAATAGACATGGAGAGAATATTTGGTATCGATCTTGGTACTACAAACTCAGAGATCGCATATATAAAGGACGGAAAGCCCGAGATTGTCACGATAGCCGACGGAAAAAAATATCTGCCGTCGGTCGTCGGCGTTGATTCCGACGAAAAGATCATTATCGGATTTGCCGCGCGAAATCAATTCGCCGCATTTCCGGAAAACACGGTTGTTTCCATAAAACGAAAGATGGGCAGCGGAGAAAAAGTATCTATGGCGGGGAAGGAATATACCCCGGCCGAGATATCATCGTATATCCTGCAAACGTTGAAAGAAGCCGCTGAACGGGAAACCGGAATGTCGGTGGAAAAAGTCGTAATCACGGTGCCCGCATACTTCAACGATGCCCAGAGGAGCGACACAATTAGAGCCGGCGAACTCGCCGGCCTGGAGGTTGTTCGAATCATCAACGAGCCTACATCCGCCGCTCTCGCATATGGATGCCGGGAAGGACGGAGGGAGAAAATCCTTGTCTACGATTTAGGCGGGGGAACCTTCGATATTTCGCTCATAGATGTGGAGGACGGCGTCGTTGAGGTTATTGCTACCGACGGAGACACCGAATTGGGCGGTGACGATTTTGATGACCTTCTTAGTCGATTTTTCATGGACCACTTACCAGGCAAAGCATATTCTGAGAACGACATCAAGCTCACGGCGAGACTAAAGAATATCGCGGAATCGACCAAGATAGCGTTATCGACACATACCACAGCCGATATAAAAGAGAGTTTTATTAGCACGGTTAAGGGTGTGCCGGTTAACCTGGAAATGTTGGTCACCAGAGAGGATTTTGAAGAGAAAGTTGCGGATACTTTCGACAGAACCATCGAATTGACACGGGGCATCGTCAGCGAAAAGAAGCTAAAGAACACGGATATTTCCAGGGTTCTTCTAGTCGGTGGTTCGACCTATATGCCTATGGTATTCGACAAACTGAGTAGTGAGTTCGATAATAAGGTTCACAGGGATTTGGACCCCACCTATTGCGTTGCCGTTGGCGCCGCCATTCAAGGAGCCATCATTTCCGGGGAAGAAATAGACACTATACTGGTGGATGTTATTTCTCACTCCCTTGGGATACGGTGCGCAAACATGAAAATTACAGGCGAAATGGATTATGACGCCTACAGCGTGATTATACATCGAAACACCCCAATACCCACGTCAATGAGCAAGACCTATTACACGATGGTAAAAAACCAAGAAAAGATCATTGTTGAAGCGTATCAAGGCGAAAAAGGTCATGCGTCGGAAAATACTCTCATCGGGTCTTTCTTTCTGGACAAGCTCCCTAAGAAACTACCCCTAGGATCCGAAATCGATGTAACTTTTACATATAATATCGATGGGTTAGTGGAAATTACCGCGTCGGAGAGAAAGAGCGGCGGAAAGGAAAGAATAAGCGTCGACGTTAATCGTATCTCCAAATTCGATACGGATGCGGATCCGGCGACACGAGAATCCGGGAAAAAGGCTCAACAAAATATCGATAAAAACAAGATCCGGAGGTTACTACGAACGGCGAAAAAGAGGATGAGCCAAATGGAGGACCCGGCGCTGCAGACGGAATTAAAAACCGTAATAGAAAAATTGGAGCATGCTCTGTCTGAGGAGAACGGTAGTGTGGCTGAACTATCTGAAGAACTTGCCGAGAAGCTCGCCGGCATGTAGCGTATGAATCTGGAAGAGGAATACCAAACCGCCCTAGAGCTTGCATCCACTTCGCGGTACGGAGAGGCCGAAAAGAAACTCAAAACGATACTCGACGCGCATCCGGGACACATCGACTCCCTCATCCTGCTCGGAAAGGTGGAGTATTACCTTCGCCGTTTCTCCGCTTCCCGTGCACGATTTGAAACCGTTCTTCTCTATAATCCGGAAAATATCACCGCATACTTTGGGCTTCAGTACTTCAGGGAGAGAAGCAGGAATATCAGGAGCGTTGTTTTTCAGCTATCCATGCTTTTCCTTCTCGTCGCCCTGGGCGCCGTTCTTTTCTTTGCGCTCAACTCCTCCTTATCCGGACGTATTTCAGGTCTTACGGAAAGTCTATCGGAAACGGAGGATAGCTTACACCGCGGGCTCACCCGGCTTGAACGGTTTGTAGAGGAAGATGCCGCTTCCCGGATATCGGCGGACAAGAGCAATGCAGACAAACTGCAGGAATTGGCAGAGAAGTTTGAACAAAGTACCGATGATCGTGAAGCCTTTCAGCGAAATACCCAAACTCAGATAGAAACTCTGGGTAATATCATCACACGGCAGAATGAGTTACAGACTTCTCTCAAACTGCTTATCGAAAATCTTCTCAGTGAGATGAAAAATCTGAAGGCCGATGTCTATCGATTTCGGTGGTGAAATAGATCGTGGCAAAGCACCTCCTCAAGAGTAAGTTTCTCGCCGAGGTGATATGTATCTATCAGTTTCCTTGGAGGTCGAACGCCCTTCGAGTTTACGATGGTAATTAACTTTGCTTCCATAGCCCAGTCAATATGCGGCATCGGCGGCACGAGCTTCCGCAAATAGAGCAAGCTTGCCGATAGTACACGGCGAAATCGGCATTAACTCGCCGCTGCACCGGTTGTTTCTTTGATCTGGATGCCCAGTAGCCTCGCCCCGGCTTTCGTTGTCATCGAGAAGGTTGCCGGTGGGCTAATCAGGCATTGCCCGTCCCTCAGTGTGGAGCTTTCCCCGTTTACGGTGACTTCCGCCTCTCCGGTCAGTACATAGAAGATTACATGGTCGGACATCTCGCATAGGGGGATTTCACCCCCCGCGGCAAGCTCGATGATTCGGGTTTTGAACTCCGGTGCCTGATAAAAGACGTTCTTGTCTCTTTCTTCATAAGGTTTGGCTTCCATGGCATCAAGGTCAAACACTTTCATGATTTCCTCCTGTTCGCTTTCGGTTCGATAACGACAATAGTGTTTCTACGGACACCGCCATCAGAATGACGAATACGATGGTGAGAATGAGACGGGTGGTCATGAACTGCCACCCCAGGAACTGCAGCTCAACCATCTCCTGCGGGATCTTGATACACGCCCAGGCGGAGAGAAAGATCACGACGTTTGAGATCCTGGCGCCCTTTTTCAGCAAAGCGGCAGCCAGCGGGAAAGCGACATACAGCGGGCCGGTCGGCAGAGAGCCGAGGAGTATCGCCACCATGAACCCTTTGATTCCCGATGCTTCTCCCAGGTGACGCACAACCTGTTCCTGAGAGACGAACACCGAAAACAGCCCCATCAAGATCATCACCGCCGGCAGAATGGCGATCATCTCACGCAGGTACTCCCAGGCGGTGGCCGCTGCGGCCGCCTGGCGGTCCGGAAAGAGAAGCAGAAGCGTGGCGGCAGCGGCCAGAGCGGCGGCCAGTACGGCCCAGGATTTGAGGAGGCTCTTCTTCTTGTTCACAGTATCACCCCCATGAGCAAAGCGATCAGGATCGCAATAAGCATACTCAGCCCATTGCGGAGGAAGGCCATCTTGGCGCCCAACTCCCGGATCTCAATTGGCAGAGTAACCACTCCCACCATGGTCAGGGTGGTAATGAAGGCCGCTACCGCGGTGAGGGACGCTCCTCTCTGCAGAAGAGAGGCCGCCAGAGGAAAGGAGGTAAGGGCCGGGATATGGAGCACCGCGCCAAGCGCCGAGATCAGCAGGATCCCCCCCGGCCCGGCCTGCTCACCGATAAACCCGGCTACCCGCTCCGGTGGGGCGAAGGCCAGGAACAGGCCGATAATCACGATGATCAAAAGCACGGTGGGCAAGATGCGCGCAAAGGATTTTAAAGCAACCAGCAGGGACTTCTTTGTCCTTTCCCTGTCCCTGATGAAGGCGTACACCAGACACACCAGGGCGAATAGATTGATGACGACAACGGTAATACTCATGTTTCCTCCCCTCTCTTTCGCTTGGTCTCAGTGGGCGAATGAGCGTGGGACCTGTAAGCCTCCAGGAGGCGGCCTAACCGCTCCCGGGTTGCGCGAACATGATCGATCCAGGCGCCGAGGTAGTCTGCTCCATCCCCTGTGAGTTCGTAGATACGGCGGGCCGGACCTGCCCCTTCCACATCCCAGGCCGAGTGCACCAGGCCATCTTTTTCGAATTGGCGGAGCGTACGGTAAAGAAAACCCGGATCAACACCACGGGTGTCTTCATTGCGGTTGAGTTTTTCAAGCAATTGGTAACCGTGGGCGGGCTCCTCGCAAAGGAGGAGAAGCAACCACGGCTGTATGAAGCCGAGAATCCTGCCGGAGTTGGGAGGGCAGAAACCGGGCCGTTTGTCTTTGGCTTCGTCGTAGTGGCACACGTTATCATTCCCTTATCTAGATGACTTACTCATATATATAAGCCTGCGCATTTATTGTGTCAAGTGCCGGCAACGCATCGGTGTATTATTACGGCGGACCCGATTCAGAGTCTATCTTATGAATTTCCGAACGCAGCCCACGTTTCCATCTCTTTTACTTCCATCATGTATCCCTCTGATATTGGGGCGGTGCTTCTCCAATGCTTTCAACTATTCTTGGAAAACGGGCCGCAGGATCCTCGTTCCTGTAAATCTCAACAACTTCGATGTTGTGGACAATCTCATCTCCGTAGTCGAAAAGATATTTGAACACGCTTCCTTTCTCTAGTGCGAGATCTCCTATTTCAGTCTCATCGGCAGGCTTGCTGATATCGTCGAAATTCGACCGCTCGTGTTCTCCCATCGGATTTGCTGAATACTCATTTTGTTTATCCCATATTCTATTGCTCAAGAAAAAAGAGAACATATGATCATTATCCCATTCAAAGCCGTTCTGGATCGCCAAATGCAGATCATACAATGAGTCGGTTCCTTCAATCTCAAATGTTCGGGATATGATCGAATCAAAGTGTTCGAGTCCCAGAGATTCAAGGCGCACTTCCAATCTGAATATTCGCGGCTGCTCGTTCAATATCTTCTCGATGTCATCATAGTCTTGAGCTCGTGCAGCGGCTCGAAGCAATTTTGCGTTCTTCTCCTCGTCACGATAGCAGCAATGCTTGTACTTTTTCCCGCTTCCGCAGGGACAGGCATCGTTTCTCCCAATCTTTATCATCTGCGTCTCCCACATTTATTTTAGCAACAGCACGGTAGAAAAGCACGCCGTCACGTACCAGTAAACAATAGCCTACACGAAATTGCGACGGGAAGCCTTTTGGGCCGGATTATGCACACCAAACTCAGCCTGCTGTAACAGCATTTCGCATGCTCATAAAGCGCCTTGACACCTCTTGCAAATCGAATTATCCTATACTCCAATACTTATTGGAATATAGCATGAATGATTCGCAGTTCAAACGAGTGGTATACGAAGAGATCGCAGACGTACTTTCTGCGCTCGGCGAGCCACATCGAATCGAGCTTCTCGAGCTGCTCTGCCAATGTGAGCGCAACGTAGAAACCTTGGCCAAAATGCTCAATCTGGGGATCACGACCGTATCACATCACCTCCAGGTACTCAAACGGGCCAGGCTTGTCGAGCACCTGAAAGTTGGCAGG